>JACCXG010000100.1 GCA_013697225.1 Acidobacteriota bacterium | reverse complement strand
AGGACGACGTGCATGACCGGGTGACGGTTGGAGCAGACGAATCGGCGGCCGTGGTCGTCGAACGTCAGGCCGTACTGCCCCTTGCCGCCGGTGAGCTCGAAGGCGTGGGTGAAGGGGTTGAACCGGGCGTCGCTCGTGGCGAATTTGACCGGCGGACGGTCAGGATGCTCCGGGGCAGTGACCAGGCCGCCGGTGAGCCCGCCGGTCAGGTATATCCAGTTGTCGATGCCGAACGTCGGGTGGCTGAACCGGATCTGTGCCGTCCGGGTGGCGTCGAATCCCGTCAACACCACGCGCCGTTCATCGGCGATGCCGTCGCCGGTCGTGTCCTTCAAGTACAGGAGATCCCGCGCGGCACTGACGAAAACGCCGCCGTCCCAAGGCATGACGCCGTTCGGATCCGTGAGATTGACGGCAAACTCGGTCCGCCTGTCAAACCGCCCATCGTTGTCGGTGTCTTCCAGCCGGGCGATCACCCCCAGGGACGGGGGCGTTCCAGAGGCCCCTTCCAGCGGCCCGGGATAGCCCCGGTTTTCCACGACGTACAGCCGCCCGCGCTCGTCGAAGGCAATAGCCAGGGGGGACTGGACGAGCGGCTCCGCGGCTGCGATCTCGATCCGGTATCCCGGCTCCAGCTCGAACCCCGCCAGGGCCTGGTCGGGAGTCAAGGGACCGGTTTCCGCGCCCGCGGCGTTCGGCTCATGACGGGTGTCGTCGGCGTCCCGTTCGGCGGCGGACCACGCGACCGGCCCGGCGCACAGCAGGCACATCAGCATCGCGAGAGGGCCACGCGGCATCTATTTCAGTCCGGCGAGCATCTCGAGCAGCGTGTCGAGGATTTTCGACGCCGCGTCCACTTCCACCCCATTCGTCCCCAGCCAGGTTTCATAGCCCCCCAGCTCGTGGTGGGCGGCCGTCGGCAGATAGCCGTACGCACCGTTTGCGATGGACATGACGAACGTCTCGGGCACCGGACTCTTCGCCTTCAGCTCCAGTCCAATCTCCACGAAGGCCTCGAAGGGGATGGTAGCAAGTGCCATGTCGCCAATCCTCAGTGCCTGCAGCGGAATCTCAATCCGCGTTGGCATGCCGGCCATGCGGATCGTGCGTTCCGCGTAGATCCTCTCCCGAGGATGTTTCTCCGGTGCGCCTTCCGGCCGCGCGAGGATCTCGCGCGCCCAGCCTACCAGCTCGGGGGCCGGCCGGCGCGTCTCCAGTGTCAGGCCGCGTTGAACCATCCCGATCGGGACTGAGTCGTGATATTCGATGCCCTGCATCGCCCTGAAGACTTCGGCCGCCACCTGGTTCGCCACGAGCTCCATGCGGGCGTAATCGGGCAGCCGTTTCTGTCCCCCGCGAAAGTCGATGTTGTTGATGTCTCCGCTCGTCCCGTTGGACAGCATCGGGACGAATGGTGCGGCGCGTGAGTCGTGCTCGTCGGCACCGAGGAGGCGTGTCATCCTTCGGGCAAAGGCGCCGAAGTAGTCGGCGGACACATGCCCGTTGGGCACTCCACCCACGTAATGGAGCGAGTAGTTCGCGAGCAAAGCAATCGGGCGGCCGGTGTTGGAATAGACCGAGAGGAATCCAATCTCCGGATCGGTAGGGCCCGCCGGCTTCAGGAGATCCGGGCTGTTCACGGGCGGGTTCATCCGCACTTTGTCCGTACCTCCGAAGGGATTGTCCAGATGAGGCCCCGGCTTCATGAACCAGCGGCGGTTGAACACCTGCTGCGGCAGGCTTCCGCTTCCCCAGCCGACACGCGCCGGTTCGAGGTTGTTGACGGCGCGGCGGATGCCGTCAGCGATCCGAGCCGCAAGGAAGCTCTGATAGTGATCCAGCGGTTCAGACCGGTCGTCCCGCTCCGATCCGCGAGCCGTCGTTGCGGAATGTGTATGGGTCGAGGCGATCAGGATGTGCTCGACGGCAATGCCGGAGCGTTCGTGGGCCAGTCGCTTCGCTTCGTCCAGCACCCGCTGCGGGATGCCGACGTTGTCCGCCACGACAATCGCCACCCTGGTCCCGCCGTTGTCGAGCACGAGACATCGGGCGTACAGCTCGTCGTGCACGTGGGACGCCGGAACCGGCGTCCAGTTGCCGACGATCATCTCCCCGAGTGGTGGAGTGATATTGCTGGCGGCCGCCCCCGCGGAAAACCGGCGCTTCCCGGCGTCCTGCGCCGTTATCGTTGACGATGTGAGGGGGAGCGGCGGGAGGCCGGCCGCGAGGAGAAGGACTGTCAGCGCCGCTCGTCTCATGTGCCGGTCTCTCCGTAAGCTCGCTGGCGCGGGCGCGGGAACCTCCTCTGACGCGCGTTCGGGAGAGCGGCTCCACCCTTATGCACGGTCAGCCGACCAACCCCTGACAGAGCCTCGACGGCCTCCAGCGCACGCTGCGTTCAATCCGGCCGGCGCCATCGAATTGTACCAACGTCAACACTGCTCTATCAGATTCTGCTCCCCCCCGTCCGCTCCCACCGTGCAGTTTTCGCGATCGTCCCCTCGCGATCGGGTCCGACCAGGCGCAAATCAGGAAATGGCATGAGGCACGGGTCCTGCTCAGGCCAGGTGCCGGCGGGAGGACGATGGTAAGCTTCACGAAGGGCGGGGCTATGGCGGATTGGATTCGGGAATTGGGGGAGCGCGTCGAACGCGTCGAGCAGAAGGTGGACGATCTCGCCACGTCTGTCGACAGGCGGTTCGCTGAGTTTTCCGAGGCGCTGGTCGAAGGGCGGCGGTACACCGAGTTTGCATTCGACCGGCTGGACGGCCGCTTCGACGCGCTGGAAGGCCGCTTCGACGGATTAGAGGGCCGTTTCGGCGTGCTGGAAGGCCGCTTCGGTCGGCTCGAGCGCAATCTGGATCAGTTCATCGACGTCCAGTCGAGGGCGAACGCCCTCGTGGAGCGCCGGCTGAACGCGCTGGAATCCCGCCCGCAGTCGTAGTTCCGGTATAGCCCTGGGACGGCCGGCTGCTCCTCCAGGCGCGTACCCGACCGCCTTACGCGCGGCTGACCACGCATTGGCCGGACCTCGGGTTCGTCGCTCCGGTGAACGGCGAGATGCGGGACTTTGGGGCGTCCTGATGCCGGCCGACGGCGAGTTCGTGAACCTGGTGTGCGACTACGACGCCCCCTTACAACCGGCGAGGCCACAGTCGCGAGATTCGCCGGCGGCTGAAGCGCTGACATGGCTCTCTGATCGACGGCCGCGACTGCCGTGTTGTCGCGTACTCCCCCTGGAGGGCGGCACGAGGCCGGTGGACGCGCATGTCGACCGCGACTTCGGGTACTACTTCCCGAGCCGGGAGGAGATGGCGGACGTTGCCTGTAAGCCGGCACCGGACGGACGATAATTCTCTATGGATGACAAGGCGGCAGACCGACGGGCGCGGATGACGGTGCGCCGCTATGCAATGACGGCGGATGCCGACCGCGACGACCTCGCCTACTGGCAGAGCATCCCGCCCGGCGAACGCGTGCTGCAGGCCTGGCGGCTCAGCCAGGAACAGTGGCGTCTCCACGGCGAAGGGAACGATGAACCCCGACTTTGTCGATTTGTTGCGCGCGTTTTCCGCCGCTGATGTCCGCTTCATGATCGTGGGCGCCTACGCGCTGGCCTTTCACGGGCGGCCGCGCGCGACGGGCGACCTCGACGTCTGGGTGGATGCCACGCCGGAGAACGCACATCGGGTCATGCGTGCCCTGGCTGCCTTCGGAGCGCCGATGGGCGATCTTCGCGAGGCTGATTTCGAGCGACCCGGGGTCACCTATCAAATTGGACTTCCGCCAGTGCGCATCGACATCCTGACAGACCTGACGGGGCTGTCGTTTACCGAGGCGTGGCCCACCCGCACGACCGGTGCATTTGGCGACATCGAAGTGCCGTTCATCGATCGTGCGTCGTTCGTGCGAAACAAGCGTGCGGTTGGCAGACCGAAGGACGTTGCGGATCTGGAGGGGCTCGAGTAGCCCGCTTCAGCCCTGACGGAAGACGCGACGCGTTCACGTCCGACTGCGGCGACAGCAGCCCTGCCGATTCCGCCGCCTCCCGCAGGGCTTCTCTAGAGCGGTTCCCCCAGGAAACCGCACACCGAAACGCTCGACGAGGCCCGGCACGCTCGACGGGTCCATGTCGAGACCATACCGGCCGCACAGGTCCGCGAAGAGCGCGGGGGAGGTGTTGCTGACACCGCCGAGGTCGACAAGCTCGGCGAAGAACTTCTCGAAGCCGGCTGGCGCGATGATCTCGAGGATGCGGGCGGGCTCGTCCCCTGCGTTCCAGAACGTGTGCCACTGGTTGCGCGGCTTGAACACCAGGTCACCGGGTCTGGCGATCAGCACCTCGTCCCCCAGCAGAGCGCCGACCTGCCCCGCCAGCACGTAGCTGTATTCGTCTTCTCGTGTGTGACGAGGACGAACGCCCTTGTGGAGCGCCGGCTGAACGCGCTGGAATCCCGCCCACACCCGCAGAAGTGCGGGACTTTCCTTTACCGAGGCGTGGCCCGCCCGAGCCTTGCCTGGAATCGGCTCAGGTGTTCGAGGACCCCGGATCCCCTGCTCCGATTAGCCCCCGACCACCCGGTGCAATCCGCGCTTCACCCTGACGGATGATTCAGGGCAAACGGCTGGTATTCGTCCGCGAGACGAACCCGGCCAACGGCGATATAACTTCCCCCCTCTTTACTTCCTCCGACGTGGGAGCTTCGAAAGGGTTCTCATCTAGATTTGCGTGGACAGGATCTGCGTCGCACGGCCGCCTGACGACCTGAACATCATCGGCGCGTTGGAAGCCCTGCTGCCCGTGCGCGGTGCAGCCGATCGATGCCGACGGTAACGGTTTCCCCGCCTTGCTTCATTGCCTTACAGGACAGGACGACGGGGAGCGGCTCGCAAGCACAGAGCCGCGTGGTCCGGGATCCGGGTTGTCGCGGTCGTTCGCCGCGTGAGCGGAAGCGATTGGTGGCAGCTGTCGCTCTTGTGTCGCCAGACGGCCTGCTGCCGGTGACAGCCAGGTTCCGAAACTCGCACAAGGGTCGGTAAGAACAGGCGTGAAGCCTCGGGGGAGAGACATGTCGGCTGACACACGACACCGCGGCAGCCGCGTCATTGCCAGGGCGCTCTACGACGTCGCGAACTCCTCGTTCGCGACGCTGATCGTCACGTACCGGAAGCGCTTCCTCCTCTCCTTCCGCGCCGGCGATCGGTCAGGGCCTGCAGTGCCACTTCGGGTTCACGACACCCCCGCGCCCGGTCGCTCTCGTAACCGCGCGAGGTCGCGATCCGAAGGAGCGCCGCCGCTTCCGGCCGACCTGCTACACCTCAGACCCACCGACGCCGCGGGACTGCGGGTCGTCGCGCTCGCGTTGGGGGGCACGGCGGTCGGGGTCGCGCTCTCGCTCACGGACGGCTGGACACTCTGGCTTGCCGGGCAGGCGCTGCTCGCCCTGGTGCTCGTCCAATGGTTCGTGATCCTGCACGAGTGCGGGCACGACACGCTGTTCAGGACGCGGCGCTATCACCCCCTCGCCGGACGGCTGGCGGCGTTCTTCTCTCTGATTCCTTACCACGCCTGGATTCGGGTGCACGGGCGCCACCACAAGTGGACCGGCTGGCAGGACCTCGATCCGACGACCGAGTCGCTCGTGCCGCGGCCGCTGGGGCGCGCCGAGCGCACGCTCGTCAACACGTGCTGGCGCCTCTGGATCCCGCTCTTTTCCGTCCTGTATCGGGTCAACAACTACTGGCACCTGCCCCGGCTCCGCCGCCTGTTCCCCAGGCCGCAGGATCGGCGGGCGATCACATGGGACCTGGCGGTGCTGCTGGCGATCTACGGTGGGATCCTGGCGATTGCCGGCCCGGCGGTGGTCCTGCGCGTGACCGGGGTGGCGCTGCTCGTCAGTCTGGGCATCGAAGACCTGCTGCTTCTCAGCCAGCACACGCACATCCCGCAGCACGTCAGCGGCGGGGAGGCCGTCAGGCCGTTCCCCGCGCTCGAACAGGAATCCTTCACGCGCTCACTGCGCCTGCCGCCGCTGCTGTCGGCACTCGTGCTGCATTTCGACGCCCACGAGCTGCACCACATGTACCCCTTCGTCCCGGGGTATCACCTGCATCGCATCGCCTACGCGCCCCACAACGAGATCGGCTGGCGGCAGTGGATCCGGGGCGCCAAGCAGATGCGCGGCGACGTGCTCCTGTTCCAGAACCGCCTCGACTCGGGATACGACCTGTGACCACACTCGACCCCGCCGCCTGCGCGCTGTTCCTGCTTGCGGCCTTCACGCTCGCTGGCGTGGCCCAGACCGCCTGGTTCGCCGCGCCCGCCTCCCGTGCGTTCGCGCTGCCGCTGGATGGTGGCCTCCGCCTGCGGGGTCGCCGCCTCTTCGGCGCCAACAAGACGACACGCGGATTCATCGTGATGGTGCCGGCCGCCGGCGCCGCGTTCGCCGTGCTGGCTGCCGCGACCGGCGAGCCGGCGCGCGCGGGGCTGTGGCACCTCACACCAGGCGGATATGCCCTGCTCGGCGCGTGGGCCGGCTTCGGCTTCATGGCGGGAGAGCTGCCGAACTCCCTGGTGAAGCGGCAATTGAACATCGCGCCGGGCGATGCGCCGCGCGGCCGCGTCCGGACCGCCGTGCAGTTCATCGTCGATCGCCTCGATTCCGGCATCGGCATGCTGGCCGCGGTGAGCCTCGCGGTGCACGCACCGGCGATGGTGTGGCTCTACGTCCTGCTCTTTGGACCCGCCATTCACTGGTCCTTCAGCCTCGTCCTGTTCCGCCTCGGAGTCAAGCAGAGGGCCGCATGAGCGTCCTCCGGCTGGCAGACGCGACGTCGCTGGAAAAAGTCGGCGGTAAGGCCGCGAACCTCGCGCACCTCCTCGCGGTCGGGGCGCCCGTGCCGGACGGCTTCGTCCTGACACATGCAGCGCTGCAGCATTTCGTGGCGGAGCAGGAATCGCTGCCGCCCGACGTGGACGCGAGGGTCATGGAATGGTGGCGCGCGGGGCTCGCGGCGGGCCCGGTGATCGTGCGCAGCTCGGCAGTGGGCGAGGATTCCGCGGACGCCTCGTTTGCCGGACAGCTCGACTCGGTGCCCGGCGTCACGACGGCGGATGGCCTGCGCCGCGCGATTCTCGACGTCTGGACGTCGCAGTGGTCCGAGCGCGTGCTGGCCTACCAGTCGTCGCGCGGGACGTTCCTGCGCGGGATGGGCGTCGTGGTCCAGCGCCAGGTGGACGCCGCCGTGTCGGGGGTCCTGTTCACGGTGTCACCGACCTCGCGTTCGCAGATGCTGCTCGAGTACTGCGAGGGTCTTGGCGGGGCGCTGGTGGCGGGCGAGATCAACCCGGGCCGCGTGACCATCGAGCGGAGCGGCTTCCGATGGACGCAGGTCGCGTCTCTTCCGCCTGAAGGCGGAAGCCACCCGGCAGATCTCACGTGCAACTCGCTTCTTCTGAACGATGCACGGATGGCCGCGCTCGGGCGGCTGGCGCTCGACATCGAAACAGCCTTCGGCGCTCCACAGGACATCGAGTGGACCATCGATAGGGAGGGCCGCCTCTGGATCGTCCAGTCGAGGCCGATTACGACCATCGGACCGCCGGACCCGCCAGAGCTTCGCAACGTCCACTGGACGAATGCGAACGTGAACGAGAACTTTCCGCAGCCGATCTGCCCGCTGCTCTACTCCATCGCGCGCGTCGGCTACTACCACTACTTCCGCAACCTCGGACAAGCCTTCGGAATCGCGGAATGGCGGCTGGCGCGGATGGAACCGGCGCTGCGGCAGATCATCGGCGTCCACGGCGCGCGGATGTACTACAACCTCACCAACATCCACGCGGTGCTGCGCTCGGCGCCGTTCGGCGATCTGCTGGCCGCCTCCTTCAATCAGTTCACGGGCGCCGAGGATGACGACCAATCCGTCTCCTCCGGCTCCAGTGGCTTCTGCCTTCAGGCGGAAGAGACGCGCCTCAGCCAGGCCCGTGATCTGGCAGTGATCGCGGCAAAGACCACCTGGCAGTACCTCTTTCTCACCCGCCGTGTCCAGCAGTTCGAGCGGACGGTCGATGACTTCGCCCGGCGGACAAGTCCCGCGCAGCTGCCGGCGGAGTCCATGAACGCGCTGCTGGAGGACTTCCGCGGCTTCATCGACATCCGTCGCCACCGCTGGAAGAACGCGTCACTCGCCGACGCCGGATCCATGGTCTGCTACGGCGCGCTGCAGCGGATCCTGGCCCGGGCGTTCCCGGGCGACGACCAGCAGGCGCTGCACAACACGCTCCTCAAAGCGCTGCCGGACCTCGTGAGCAGCGTCCCGGCCCTGAAGCTGTGGGATCTCTCGCGGCTGGTCCGCCACAACGAGCCGCTGCGCGCGCTCTTCTCCACGGCGAGCGCACGCGAGATCCTCGCGCAGCTTGGCGACCAACGGTACGCCCCCTTCCGCACCGCGCTCGACGACTTCCTCGAGCACTGGGGCTTCCGCTGCTCTGCGGAGCTGATGCTCAGCGTGCCCAGCTTCCAGGAGGATCCGACGCCGGTGATCGAGCTCCTGAAGTCCTACGCCGCGCTGGACGGCGAGTCGCCGGCTGACCAGCTCGCACGCCAGGCCGCCGGACGCGAGCGCGACACGGCGCAGATGCTCGCCGCGCTCAGGACGCGTCCCCTCTCGCGCTGGCTGCCCTTCCTGCGCCAGTCGACGCTCGCCGGGCTCGTGCTGCGCTGGACGCAGCGTTCCATCCAGCTCCGCGAGCGGGCGCGGCTGAAACAGGCGCTCCTCTACAGCCGTCTCCGCCGGATCTCGCTCGCGCTTGGCGAGCGGCTCGCCGAACGAGGGCGCCTGGCCGGCGCCGACGATATCTTCTTCCTGACGTTCGAAGAAGTGGACCTGCTCGCCTCCGGCGGCGAGATGTTTCCCGGACATACGCAGGAGCTCGTGTCACTGCGCCGCCGCGCGCACGCCGAGCTCAGTGCCCAGACACCGCCCGACACCATCACTCTCCCCGCGGGCGAGTATCTCGACGCGACCATGACGGCGCCGGCCGCCGCCGCGAACGACGGCGGTGAGACGCTGCCGGGCATCGGCGCCTGCGGCGGCTCGACGACGGCGCGGGCCGCCATCCTCCTCGACGTCACCGAGTCGCACCGTCTCGGGGCCGGCGACATCCTGGTGACCCGCCAGACCGATCCTGGCTGGGGAGCGATCTTCCCGCTGATCTCGGGTCTGGTGATCGAGCGCGGCGGCATGCTGTCACACGGCGCGATCATCGCCCGCGAGTTCGGCATCCCCTCCGTCGTCGGCGTGAAGGATGCCACCCGGCTGATCAGGCACGGCGGGTCCATTACGGTAGACGGAGACCGAGGCCTCGTCCTCGTCCCTGCGGGAGTGACGGAATGATCGGCGCGTATCTGCGGGAGCGGTTCCGGCTCACGTTCTTCGGGCCGCTCGCGCTGGTCCTCGCGCTCGGGGCGCTCGGACCGCGCCTGGACGTGTGGAGCCTGGCCGTCCAGACGATGGGCGCGCTGTTCCTGCTCGCGCAGTTCCGCATCTGGGACGACCTGGCCGACCGGCGGAAGGACGCCGTCACACATCCGAGGCGTGTGCTCGTGCGCGCCGGGACCCCGGCGCCCCTGCTCGGATTCGGGATGGCGCTGCTCGCATTGAACGTCGGGCTGGCCTCGCAGCGCGACGCCACTGTGCTCTCGCTGTCCCTACTCGCACTGGTCCACGTGGCACTTGGCACGTACTACCTGCTGCGCGCGAGGAGGACGCTCCTCGGCGACGGGCTGCTGCTGGCCAAGTATCCGGCGTTCGTCTGCCTGCTCGCAGGCGAACGACTGCTGGATGCTCCGTTCGCGGTCGCCGTCGCGGCGGTCCTCGTCTACGCCGGCGCATCCGCGTACGAAGCCTGGCACGACCCGGGCAGCCCGCTGGCTTCCCTGGCCCGTTATGCGGCCCGCAGGATTTCGCATTCGCCTGGGCGGGCCGCATGACGCTGACAGCCACCACATTCGAAACCGTCGCCTGTTATCTCTGTGGATCCCGGGCACACCGTGAGTTCGTGCAGGCGGAAGACGACCTCGGCGGTACGCCGGGCCGCTTCCGCTTCGTTCGCTGCCTCGACTGCGGACTGGCCTACCAGAACCCGCGCCTGCCGCTCGGACGGATCGGCGCCTACTACGACGATGCCTACATCGCACATCGCAAGAAGCGGAACTGGGGTGTGCTGACGCCGCTGTTCGAGCGTGCGATGCACAAGCTCGACATCGACAAGGCGGCGATCGTCTCTCGCTACCTTCCGCTCGGGCCGGCCACCCAGGTCCTGGACGTCGGCTGCGCGGTCGGCACCTTCCTCGCGCACCTGCGCAGCAGATACGACGCCGGTGTCACCGGCGTCGACTTCAAGGACCTGTCGTCCGCGGAGACACTTCGCGACGTGGAATTCCACTGCGGCCTCTTCTACGAGGCCGATCTCACGGCGAGCCGGTTCGACCTCGTGACCATGTGGCACTTCCTCGAGCACGACTACGATCCGATGCGCAGTCTGGCAACCGCGATTCGGGTGCTGAAACCCGGCGGCACGCTGGTCGTCGAGGTCCCGCGCCTCGACAGCCGGACGTTTGCCTGGTTTGGCGACCGCTGGCCCGGTCTGCAGGCGCCGCAGCACACCGTTCTCTACGATCGCGAAACGCTGCTGCGCGCCGTCGGCACGTGCGGATTCGATGTCGTGGACTACCTGCCGTACGGCGCCTTCCCCCGCTTACTTCTACCTGTTTACAGGCGCCGCCTTTCGACTGCTGAAAGGCCGCGGGCTGAATCTCGACAGGGCAATCGTTCCGTATTTCGTCGGCCAGCTCCTCACCCTGCCGGTGACGCTGTTCGAAAAGCGCTTGAACCTGGCCATGCAGACGGTGATCTGCCGGAGGCCCGTATGAGTGTGCTCCGCGGGGCCGCGGGTGCCCTGGTCATTACCCTGGCCAGTGTCGTCGTGCTGATCGCAGGTGTCGTGACGCTCTTTCGCGCACGGCGCCTCTACTCAGCAATCGCCCGGCTGGCCGCGCGCGCCGTGCTGGCCACGTACGGCGTGCGCGTGCGGGTCCAGGGACAGATTCCCTTTCCGCGCACGCAGACGGTTTACATCTCCAACCACACCTCGACGCTGGATCTGTTCGTCCTCGTCGCGCTCGGCCTGCCGAACTGCCGGTTCTTCCTGAGCGGCTTTCTGAGGAAGTTCGTCCCGCTGGGCATCATCGCCTGGGCGATGGGCACGTTCTTCACCGTGCCGCAGGATCGTCCGGACGAGCGCAGACGGATCTTCAAGCGCGCCGCCGACACGCTGCGGCGCACGGGCGAGTCGGTCTATCTCAGCCCCGAGGGGGGCCGGATCACAACCGGCGAGATCGGCCACTTCAACAAGGGGGCTTTCCACATGGCCACCGACCTGCGCGTCCCGATCGTGCCGATGTATTTCCACATTCCAAAAGCCATCGACCCCGGGTTGGGGTACGGCGCCCGGCGCGGAACGGTCACCGTCCACGTCCTCCCGCAGATCGAGACCGGCACCTGGACGGAAGACGAGGTGATGACCAACAAGGAACGCGTACGCGAGACGTTCGTGCGCGTGCACCAGGAGCTGCAATGCGCATGAACGCACCCGCTACCCTGATCGACCTGCTGCGCGACCGCGCGGCCGCGCAGCCCGCTGATCTCGCGTACACGTTTCTGGACGACGGAGAACGGTGCGGCGAATCGATGACATGGGAGCAGCTCGAGCGCCGGAGCCGGGCCGTCGCCGCGGCCATCATGCAGCGTGTCGAGCCCGGCACCCGCGTGCTCCTGATGTTCCCCCCCTCGCTCGACTTCGTGCCGGCGTTCTTCGCCACGCTCTACGCCGGGGCCATTGCGGTACCCACGTATCCGCCGAGCGGCGCGCGCGCCGACAGGACGATCGCTCGTCTGCGCGGGATGGTTGCCGATGCCGGCGTGACGCTCGTGCTGGCGCCCGCCGCGCTCGCCGCCCGCGCCTCGGTTCTCGTGTCGGCGGTCCCGGATCTCTCGGAAGTGGCCTGGCTCGATCCGTCGGACGTTTCCGATGAGGAAGCCGACGACTGGCGCGCGCCAGCCGTGACCGGCGCATCGCTGGCGTTTCTGCAATACACGTCGGGATCGACGTCGGCGCCGCGCGGCGTGATGGTCAGCCACGGCAATCTGCTGCACAACCTCGCGCAGACCGCGGCCGACGGCCTCTACGACCGTGACAGCGTGTCGGTCTCCTGGCTGCCGGTCAACCACGACATGGGGCTGATCAACGGCGTTCTGCAGCCGGCCTTCAGCGGCTGCCGGGCGTATCTCATGGCCCCCTCGGCATTCCTTCAGCGCCCCGCGCGGTGGCTGCAGGCGATCTCGCGTCTCGGCGGCACGCACAGCGGCGGACCGAACTTCGCCTACGACCTCTGCGCGCGCAAGATCGCTGACGACGATGCCGTGAGTCTCGATCTGAGCTCATGGCAGGTGGCTTACAGCGGGTCCGAGCCGGTCCGACGGTCGACACTCGAGCAGTTCCAGCGGACGTTCGGCGTCCGCGGCTTCCGGTGGGAGGCGCTCAGCCCGGCCTACGGACTGGCCGAATCCACGCTGCTCGTCGCGAACATTCCGGCCGGCGTGCCGCCGACGTTTCTCGGGAACGCGGTCGCCTCCGGCAAGGCGCCCGCGTCTCGAGGCGTCGCCGTCATCAATCCCGTCACACACGAACGCTGCCCGGACGGTGAGACAGGAGAGATCTGGGTGAGCGGGGCAAGCGTGGCGACGGGCTACTGGAAGCGCGAGGCGGAGACGGTGGCGACCTTCCGCGCCTTCACGTCCGACTCCGGCGAGGGTCCCTTTCTGCGAACGGGGGACATGGGCTTTATTTATCAGAACAGCCTGTTCGTCAGCGGCCGCATCAAGGACCTCATCATCGTTCGCGGGATGAAGCATTACCCCCAGGAGATCGAGCTGACCGCGGAACGTGCGCACCCGGCGCTCCGCCCGGGATGCTGTGCGGCGTTCGCCGTGGGCCCCACCTTCACGTCGAGTGCAGACCAGGTCGGCCCGACCTTCAGGTCGGGCGCAGACCGGAACGACGAGGAGAAAGTCGCCATTGTCGCCGAGGTGGATCCGCAGCGGCAGGCCCACGCCGCCGAATGGTCGCAGGTGATCGCGGCCGTCCGACTCGCCGTCGCCGAAGCTCACCATGTTGCGCCGTGCAGTGTGACGCTGGTCTCGCCCGGGGCCGTTCCAAAGACGACGAGTGGCAAGCTTCAACGCTACCTGTGCCGGGAGGCGCTCATGACCGGCGCGCTCGACCCGCTGGCGTCCTGGACCGCGCACGAGCAGTACGATTTGTCCACCGGCTTGTTCACCGTAGCGCTGGCCGAGGGAGAGAGGGCCGCCTCGTGACGGTGACCGCCTCGGTGGCATCGATTGCGGCCCGGTGCCTGCGGACGCCGGGCGCCGTCGATCCCGATACGCCTCTTGCCCTGCTGGGCCTCGATTCCCTGAGCACGATCGAGTTGGTTGCGGAGCTCGAGATGGCGTTCGGATGCGAATTGCCGGCCGAGGTGCTGATCGACTGCGCCGACGTCCGTTCGCTCGCAGCCCGGATCTCGGCGATGCGCGCCGCACAGCGTCCGGCGGAGCGGCAGGATCCTTTTGAGTTGATGATCGCCGACGCGGTGTTGCCAGACGATGTGAGGCCGGCGCGCGTGGCGGCGCCGGGGACGGACCTGCGGAAAGCCCCACGGATCCTGCTGACCGGTGCGACCGGCTTCCTTGGCGGCGCGCTGCTGGAGGAGCTGCTCGCCACGACCGATGCGGAGATCGTCTGCCTGGTTCGTGATCCTTCCCGCATCCCGCCGGCCGCATCCCGCGTGCGCCTCCTTACCGGCGATCTCTCGCACCCGCGCCTCGGTCTCAGCCTGGCGCGCTTCGACGAGCTCGGCGATTCCGTCGATGCGGTGCTCCATGGCGGCGCAGCGGTCAACTGGGTCTACCCCTATACCGGGCTCCGCGCGGCGAACGTCAGTGGAACGCTCGAACTGCTGCGGCT
Source organism: Acidobacteriota bacterium (assembly GCA_013697225.1). GTDB lineage: Bacteria > Acidobacteriota > Vicinamibacteria > Vicinamibacterales > 2-12-FULL-66-21 > JACCXG01. The sequence goes on along the minus strand of JACCXG010000100.1, from coordinate 3,088 downwards.
CGCCTGCCGCCGCGGCGTCCCGTTTCATTTCGTTTCGAGCCTGTCGGTCTGCTATCCGGCTGACGGTCCGCAGACGGTGGATGAACGGTACGAGGCGCTGCCGAACCTGCGTGACGTGCACCTCGGCTACGCGCAGAGCAAGGTGGTCGCCGAGACGGTGGTGCGCGAGGCCGGTGCGCGCGGGCTGCCCGTCCGCATCTACCGCCCGGCGCTGATCTCCGGCCACAGCACAAGCGGCGCCTTCAATCCGGACGATCTGATCACGGCGCTCGTCCGCGGCTGCGTGCACATGGGCACCGCGCCGGATCTCGACTGGAAGCTCGACTCCCAGCCGGTGGACGTCGTCGCGCGTGGGATCCTCGCCCTCTCGGGCGAGGCCGGACCGGTCTTTCATCTGGGCCACGCACGCCCGCGTCACTGGCGTGAATGCGTGCTCTGGATGCGGATGTATGGGTATCGCATCCGGCTGCTTCCCTATCATGCCTGGCTGCGGCAGCTCGACGCCGAGACGGCACCGTCGTCCGACGATGCCGCGTCGCATCCCCTGCGACCGCTGCGGACGTTCTTTCTCAATCGCCACGCCGGCGCCCGCGGGCTCACGTTGCCGGAGCTGTATGAAGAGAGCCGCCGGACCTTGGCTACCAGTACGTCCACGCTGGCGGCCCTGTCGAGCGCCGGCGTCGAGCCCCCTCCGCTTGACGCCGCGCTGCTGGACACCTGCTTCGGAGCGTTTCGCGCCGCCGGGAAACTGCCGGATCCAATCCCCTGCGAGGCCCCGCCGGCGGCCAGGTCATTCCTGACACCGGGTGCCCTCGGCGCGGTCCTCGGCCGCGAGGTCGCGTCCGTCACGGTGGCCGACACCGGCTCCACTCACAGCATCGTCAGCGAGCTCACGGCCTGGCGGTCGCAGCGTCCGACCGGGCTGTTCGCCACGCGCGTGGGGCTCGAGGACGGCTCCGAGCTGAACGTCCGCCTGAAAGCCAAGGCGGCCGATATCGATGTGATCGCGGTGGGCGAGGCGCTCGCGGGCCTGGTGGATCCTGCCGTCGGTGCGGCGTATGCGAGGTGGAGCGATCGGATAGGCTTCACAGCTTCTCACGTGCGCGAGATCGGGATCTACCGGCAAGTGGACCCTCGCTTCACGCGGCACGCACCCGCGCTGCTCGGCTCGACGGTGGACGAGGCATCGAGCACCTGGCTGCTGGCTCTCGAGGACGTGTCGGGCGCGGCGTTGATGAACTCCGCCGACACCCCCGGGGCGTGGCAACGCGGCGACATCGAGGCGGCGCTCGCCGGGCTCGCCTCGTTGCACGCGATCTGGTACGGGCGCGAAGAGGAACTGCGGCAGCAGCCGTGGATCGGCTACGTTCCGAGCTCGGCGGGAATGGCGGAGATGCAGGACCTGTGGACCGCACTCGCGGCGCATGCCGCGCCAGCCTTCTCGTCGTGGGCCGACCCGGGCATCGCTGCGTTGCAGCGACGGCTGATTGCGGGCATTCCCCGCTGGTGGCGCGTGCTGGAGACTGCGCCGAGGACTCTCATCCATCACGACTTCAATCCGCGCAACGTCTGCCTGCGCAACGGCACGCTCTGCGCTTACGACTGGGAACTGGCGACGATCGGCGCTCCGCAGCGCGATGTTGTCGAGTTCCTCTGTTTCGTGCTGTCGCCCGGATGTGAGGCCGCCGAGGTTCAGGACTGGATCGAGTTTGCCCGCGTCGCTCTCGAAGGGGCGAGCGGCTCGCGCATCGACGGCCACGAGTGGCAGGTTGGCGTCCGGTCGGCGCTCTGCGACCTGATGATCAACCGGCTCGCCACGTATGCGCTGGTTCACCGGATCCGGCGGCAGTCCTTCCTGCCGCGGGTGGTCCGCACGTGGTGGCGGCTGCACGAGCAGTTCCCGCTCGAGGAGCACGCATGATCGCCACGAGCCCGCTCGGGGCGTTTCACCGCGCAAATGCGCTGACCTACGTCTCCCTGATGACGTCCATCGGTGCCATTGCGGCGGCGTTTCACGGCAGCGCCTCTGCCGCCGGCGCGCTGATCGCGGCCGCGGTGATCGCCGACACGTTCGACGGGAGATTCGCACGGCTGTTCCAGCGAAGTAACGGCGAACGGGCGCTGGGCGTGCAGCTCGACAGCCTCTCGGACGCCATCGCCTTCGGGATCGCGCCGTGTATCTGCATGGCGCTGCTGGCGCCGGTGGGGCCCGCGTGGATGGAGACGGCCTGGTGGACGGCCTCCTTCGCCTTCGCCGCATCCGCGATCACGCGCCTGGCCTTCTATACCGTCACGCACCAGGAGGGGCACGGCTTCACAGGCCTGCCGGTGCCGGTGGCGGCGCTGATCTGGTCGTCCGTTCTGCTCGTGACGCCCGGGGTTGGGATTGCGACGCTCGTGATGTTCGCAACCGCCGTCGGGATGGTGGCGCCGCTGCGCATTCCACGGCCAACGGGCTACGGTCTTGCCGCGTTCGTGTTGTGGCCGGCGACCGTGATCGTCGCGCACGCCGTGAGCTGAGTCGCGGAGGTGACGGAGGAAGGTGGACGAGGGGTCTCGCGCGCGTCCTGACCGACGAGAAGGCCGGCACGTGCCGGCGCGTCATCTGGCCGTCTGCAGCACGTCGTCGCAAGGCACCTGGGCTGTGCTCTGTGACGCACTGGTTGTGGGGCTTGCCCTTATGCGGACGATTGTTCCACCACTGCCATTTATCTCCGGGCACACCCTGCTTGCCACGTATGCTGCACTAACCGCTCGCGGCGGTTTATGGACGCGACGACCAGAAGTTCAGCCGCGTCCACGACTCATCGGCCGTGCGGGACGAACATGAACACCCGTCTCCCGGTTCCGATGGTTGCCGTCCCGACGGCATACCCCGCACTGTTCATGTCGATCAGCTCCGTCGATTCCGCTCCCGGATAGTCGAACAGGGTAACGCCGTCCGTGGTGTAAGCCACTCCCGAGAAGGAGCTCGACGAGGCCCGCCGGCGGCCGACGAGGGTTCCATTGTTCGTAACCGTATGCAGAAGTCCCTGTGACGACCCTTCATCTTCGAAGATCCCGATCACATCTCGCCGTTCGTTCAGAC
>JACCXG010000507.1 GCA_013697225.1 Acidobacteriota bacterium | reverse complement strand
GGGGTCCAGCCGGACGCCAGATAGGCGCTCATCAGGGCATACTTCACCGCTCGCTTCATACCACCTCCTCAGGCAGAGTCGCCCCCTGTTTGGTGGCGAGCTCCGACAGATAGAGGCTCTCGAACTGCTCAACCATCCTGTCGAACGAGTACGTCCGCGCAATGCGTTCCCGACCGTTACGGCCGAACTCAGCGGCGCGACCGGGATGGTCGAGCAGGTCGAGCAGCGCGCTCGCGAGCGCCTCCGGGTTCCCGGGGGGCACGAGCCGTCCCGTCTGCCCTTCGGTCACCAGTTCCGGAATCCCTCCCACGTTGCTCGCGACCACCGGCAGGCCTGCGGCCATGGCTTCGATCACCGAGTTGGGCGAGGCTTCGGACCTGGACGGCAGGACGAAGACGTCTGCCTGCGCCAGAACAGCAGGCACGTCGTCCCTGTGCCCGAGGAACTGGAAGCGGCCGAAGACGCCCAGCTCCCGTGCCTGCGCCACGAGGGCGTCGCGGCACGTACCGTCCCCGGCGATCAGGAACTCCGCGTCGGGATAGCGCGACAGAATCCGTGAAGCGGCCGTCACCAGCACGTCGATCCTCTTTTCTTCGCGGAGGCATGCCACCATGGCGATCCGTCTGGGACGCGCGGAATATTCGTGCACATGGAAGAGTGCCGGGTCGATGCCGTTCGGGATGACCTGAATCTTGGAATCGGCGATGCCTTCCACGCGCAGCCGTTCGGCCGCGGCCTGCGAGTTGGCGACGATGCGATGCGCTGCCGAGTACGCCCTCCGTTGCAGGCGCTGCAGACCGGGGGGCTCGACAAATCCACGGCGGCTTCCGATACGGAGAGGTGTCGATGCGAGCATGCCGGCGGGCAGCCCGAAGATGTTCGAGTACACCTCACAGGTCTGAAGGACGGCGATGTTGTTGGTGCGGCACCAGCGTGAAAACGACAACAGCTGAAGGGCCGTGCCCGGGCGGCGGAAACCATGAATGGGAAACACCGCCACGGGCTCGTCGAGGGCGGCGACCTGTTTGAACCAGGTGCCTTCGGTGTGGAAGCACACCGGATGCACGCGAAAACGGCGGCGGTCGAGCCGCCGGAGCAGCTCGATCATCTGGCGCTGGGTTCCGCCGGGGGCGAAACGATCCACGAAAATCGCGATCGGGATTCGGGACATGCAGGAGACCTAGGAAGCGGCGGACACGGGTGTTGCAGGACGCAGCGCTGCAGGTGATGGAGTGGAATCGATGTACTGGCGATGCCACAGTTCGAAGACGACGAGCGCCCACAGCCGGGCCGAATGGTCGCGTCGATCCGTCACATGCTCTCGCACGAGCCGTTCCATGAAACGTGATTCGAAATAGCCCCGCTGTTGCGCTCGCGGGGAAAGCAGCACGTCGGAGAACAGTTCCCGCAATCCGCCACCACGGAACCAGGACGCGACGGGAACCGCAAATCCCTGTTTGCGGCGCTGCAGAATGCCGTCTGGCAGAAGCCCTGACGCGGCCTCCTTGAGGATGTGCTTCCGCCGGCCATTTTTGATCTTCAGAGCGGCTGGCAGGCGAGCGGCGAACTCGATGACCTCGTTGTCGAGCAGCGGCACGCGGGACTCGATCGAATGCGCCATGCTCATGCGGTCCACCTTGGTCAGGATGTCTTCCGGCAGGTACGTCTCGAAGTCGAAGTGCATCATCTGCCCCTGCCAGGGCAGCCCGCGCAGCCGCGCGAAGTGCCTCCCGAGCCGGGTTCCGGCGTCAGCATCTCCCATATGCCGTCGGAGGTCGGCGGTGAGGAGCGCCGCTTTCTCGTCCGGCTGAAAATACCCAATCTCGTCGAGGTACCGCCCTTCCTCGTTCCTGGAGATCCGGCGCAGGAAGTTCTTGCCGGTGGCGCCATGGGGCAGCCACGGCCAGGCGAGCGATGCAACGGCGCGGCTTCCTGGAGGGGCCCACCGGTCGAACGCCGCCACGCGAGGATGTGGGAAGTAGCGATCGTACCCGCCAAACAGCTCGTCGCCGCCATCACCCGACAGCACCACCGTTACATGGCGCCGCGCCAGTTCCGAGACGTACCACGTTGGAATGGCCGACGAGTCGCCGAAGGGTTCGTCAAAATGGGAGATGACTGCGTCGATAACTCCCAGCGCATCCGGCTTCACGATGAACTCGTGGTGGTCCGTGTTGAAGTGTTTCGCCACCACTCGGGCGTGTTCGAGCTCGTCGAAGCGCGGGTCGTCGAACCCGATCGAGAACGTCTTCACCGGCCGGCTGGACGCTTCCGCCATCATCCCGACGACGAGGCTCGAATCCACACCACCGGACAGAAACGCGCCCAGCGGCACGTCACTCATCAGATGAGAGCGGACGGCATCCCGCAGCACCTCTCGGAGCCCTTCAACGGCTGCAGCTTCGGACTGAGGAGTCTCCTCCAGGGCTGGCGCCTGCCAGTACCGATGGACGGTGAGTTTGCCGTCCGTCCAACGCAGGAGGTGGCCCGGCGGCAGCTTGCGAACAGGGGCAAAGATCGACGCGTCCGACGGTGTGTAGAGAAAAGACAGGTAGTGATCGAGCGCGGCGAAGTCCAGCGTGGCGGCACCTGGTTCGGCTGTGACGATGGACTTGATCTCCGATCCGAAATAGAGGCGATCCCCAATCACCGCGTAGTGCAGCGGCTTGATTCCCGCCCTGTCGCGCGCGAGGAGCAGCGTTCGCGTGCGGGTGTCCCACAACGCGATCCCGAACATGCCCCTCAAGCGCAGGAAGGCCTCTTCGCCCCACTCCTCGTAGGCATGCACGATCGTTTCGGTATCGCTTGCGGTATAGAACCGGTGCCCGCGCCCTTCCAGCTCATTCCGCAGCGACCGGTAGTTGTAGATCTCCCCGTTGAACACGACCCAGACGGTACGGTCTTCGTTGTGAATCGGCTGCTGGCCGGTGGCCAGGTCGATGATCGACAGACGACGCATGCCGAGGCCGACGCCTCCGGCGAGGTACAAGCCCTGGTCGTCGGGCCCTCGGTGCCGGATGGCGGCGCACATGCCCCCGAGCACGGCGTGTGCTTCCTGGGCCGCAGGGGAGCCTTCGAGCCACCCGCTGCGACCTGTCCCGTCCGCAAAACCTGCTATCCCACACATGTTGTCATCCCACCGGGTAATCTTGACGGCCGAGTTGCTGTAGAGCTGTGGTGTCGAGATGCAAGTCTGCGGCCGCGTCCGCCGATGCAAGGCTGAAGGCCCCTGTTCCCTGCCAGCGCGCATCCGTGCCGTCGATCACGTCCAGCGAAACAGGCTCTCCCGAAGGGGAAATCCTG
>JACCXG010000084.1 GCA_013697225.1 Acidobacteriota bacterium | reverse complement strand
GCCGCGCACGACCGTCTCCGGCTCGAGACCTCGGGCCATGACGGGAGGAACGACAAGCCGCCGGTTGGATTGCGTTTCGAGGCGCACCCGGAACACACCTTGATTCAGTCCGAAGACGAACGGCGTCCCGCCATTCCTCACGTTGAGGAAGACCACCGCCTCTTCACCGGCGACGAACCGGGGTGCGCCAACCGTGACATTCCTGTAACGCCCCACCTGGCCTCCAGGGACCTTGAAGACGATCGTCTCGCCCGGCCCACCCTTCAGGTATGTCCCCACACGAAGGGTGACCAGCGTGTCGACCGTTTTCCTGTCCTCGCTGGACTCCACTGTCGTCTCGACCACCCGGCCGTAGGCAATGATGTCGGCGCCGTTCACGATCTCCCTGAACTCGGCCGGCACCAGCACGGTTGCGTGGAGGAGAGGCGGCAGAAAACAGGCGAACACAAGACAGGCGGCAGCGCGAGGCAGCATGGAACTTCAGTCTACTCCAACGGTATTGACACGACTTCGGCGGGCGGACTCGAGAACGGCACGGGCTGCACGCCGGCTGGCTCCCGGCTCTCCCAGACGCGCACGGACTTCCCCCAGGTCGCGCCGCACTTGCGCGGCCACGCCGGGATCCTCCAGCATCTTCAGAGCCTCGGCCGCAAGGCGCGGGGGGGTGAAGTCGTCCTGAATCAGCTCGGGGACGACCTGGCGTCCGGCTACCAGGTTGGCCATCGCAAACGTGCTCACGCGCACGAACGGGCGACCGAGCCGGTAGGTCAGCGGGGAGAGCCGGTACACGACGACCATGGGGCACTCGTGCAGCGCCGCCTGAACAGTCGCCGTTCCGGACGCCACCAGCGCCAGGTCGGCCACAGAAAGCACATCGTCCGCGCGTCCGTCCACGAGGACGGCCGGAGGGCCGGTGAGCGCCGCGAGCCCCGTGAAGAGATCGTCCGGGAGATGCGGCGCCCGGGGCACCACGAACTGCGCGGCCGGAATCTGTGCCCGGATGATCCGGGCGGCATCCAGCAGCCCCGGAAGGATGGCGCTCACCTCGTTCCGGCGGCTGCCCGGAAGCAGCGCCACGAGCGGGCTGCCAGCCCGCAGCCCCAGGTCGCACAGCACATCGGTCCGGGGGCGTGGCGGCGGAATCATGTCGAGGAGCGGGTGCCCGACCCACTCCACGGGGACCCCTGCCTCGCTGTAGAGAGCCTCCTCGAACGGGAAAATGACCAGGACCTTGTCCGCGATGATCCGCATGGTCTTCATGCGTCCTGGCCGCCAGGCCCAGAGCTGCGGGCTGATGTAGTACACGACGGGGATCCCGAGCTTCCGGAGCGCGCCTGCCAGCCTGAAGTTGAAGTCAGGAAAGTCGATCGCGACGAAGACGTCGGGCCGTTCCTCTCGCGCGCGCGCGACAAGGCGGCGATAGATGCCGTAGGTGCGCGGCAGCACACGGGCAGCCTCGACCAGCCCGGTCACCGACAGCCCGCTGAAATCGGCTGTCAGGCTTGCGCCGGCTCGCCGGAGCCGATCACCGCCGAATCCTGTGATGGTCACACCTGGCTCCTGGAGGCGGAGCTCCGACGCAAGCGCCGCCGCATACAGATCGCCGGACGGCTCGCCGCAGGAGATCATCACGCGCACGGGGGACGTTCGGGTCAGTCCGGTCTCGCGAAGAGCGCCGCGTCGAGCGGCACGTTGTACTCGAACTGCCGGATGACACGTGTCATCGGCGGAAGCGTGGGGTGACGGACGCTGACGGAGAACGCGACCTGCAATCCCTGCATGTCGCGGTAGTCCGAAAACATCTCTTCCATCTGGCCTCCGTGGGCCGAATAGAGGCCGCGGACGATCAGGCCCGTATCGGGGTGGACGACAAGCGTGAGAGGCCCGGCGGCGTCGAGATCCGCCACGAGCGCAGGCATCGGACGGCCGTCCACCGTGACGTCCTGCCCGCGCGTGGCCTTGACCCGCCCCTCGCTGAGGGCGATGAGCAGCGCGAGTGAATCCCGCTGCACCTGGCCGCGGATGCTGTCGGCTGCTCCTTCCGGAGCCACGTTCACGCCCCGGGCGTCCCTGATCCAGTACGTCCCGCTGTCGAAGACCTGTACAACGTGCCCGGCGGGTGTGTCGGCGTCCACCCGGAATCCGCCTGGATAGCGCACGGTGATCGTGGTGGGGATCGTCACCCGTCCACCCGGTGCCGCCACCGTGACATCCGTGACTGCCCTGACGGTGCGGATCGACTTCAGCTTCTCGATGCCCCCCTTCCCGCGCACGACCCGGTCGATCAGCGCCCGGGTCCCATCCGAGGCCGGGAGGGTCGCCGGGTCAAGGGGTGCCCGTGCGACCACAGGGCGAAACGCGATCCCCCCAGCCGCCGGAGCCGGCCCGATGGTCGCAGGCTCGAGGCGCCCCGTGCGCGGAGCACGGCGCAGCGTCGGGCTGCTGAGGTCCAGCTCGGAGGCCGGGATGCGGTCCACCTGATCGAAACCCACCCCGGCAAGTTCCTTCTGAAAGCGGCTCGCATCCCCGACGAGCACGATCGACAGGCGATCGGGATGCAGATACGTGCTCGCCACGCGCTGGATGTCGTCAACCGTCACCGCGTTCACACGCTCCCGGTAGTTCTGCAGCTCCTGCAGATCCAGCCCGAAGAACACCGCGTTCAACACCTGGAGAGCGATTGCGCCGGGTGTCTCGATCGTCAGGGGGAAGCTCCCTGTCAGGTACGCCTGGGCATCGCCGAGCTCCCGCTCGCTCACGCGCTGGCGACGCAGCCGCCACATTTCGTCCACGAGCAGACGCAACGCTTCCGCTGTCGATTCCGACCGCGTATCCGTGTCCGCGACGATGCTGCCGGCGTCGCGGCGGGCGCGCAGGTCAGCGGAGGCGCCATAGGTGAGGCCGCGCTCCGACCGCAGTACGCGGTGCAGGCGGTTCCCCCCTTCACCCCCGAGAATCTTCATGGCCAGATCGAGGGGGAGAAAGTCGGGGTGCTGCCGCGGAAGCGCCGGGTGTCCTGCCCGGATTTCCGTCTGCACCGACCCTGGCCTGTCGATGATCACCAGCCGTCGCGTCGGCGGGGGGGGCTGCACCGGCGGCTTCTCTGCCGTGCTCGAGGACCGTCCCCAGTCGCCGAACGCCCGCTCGACACCGGCGAAAGCTTCCTGCGCGCTGACGTCCCCCACGATCGCCAGGATGGCGTTGTTGGCGCCGAACCACGCCTTGTGGAAGGCGACCAGGTCCTCGCGCGTGATCGACGCCAGCGACTCGGGCGTTCCGCCGCTCGGGCGCCCATAGGGGTGGAAGCCGTAGACGAGCCGTTCGAACACCACGCCTGCGAGGTAGTCCGGATCCTCGTAGCTGACCGTCAGACCCGAGAGCATCTGCTTGCGCTGCAGCTCGACCTCGCGCGGGACGAAGGCCGCATTCCGCGCGATGTCGGAGACGAGATCCAGCGCGACGTCCAGGCTGTCCTTCATCACCACCGCATTGACGAAGCTGAGGTCCGCGCCGGACCCGGATCCGATGACGCCGCCGATCGAATCGATTGTCTGCGCGATCTGTTCCGCGCTTCGCGTGGACGTTCCCTGATCCAGGAGTGCGGCCGCGAGTGCCGCCACTCCCGGCTTCTGCTCTGGATCCTGGGCGCCCCCGGCGCGAATCAGCAGCCGCAGACTGACCGCCGGCTGCTCGTGATGCGACACCGCAATCACCTGCAGACCGTTCGGCAGGGTCTTCATCGCGTACGGGGGGAACTTCACTTCGCGGGCGGCGAGCGGACGCGGAGGACGCTCGGAGGGCCAATTCGCTACCTGCGCGCCCGCGCCCCCCCCGGTTGTCAGAAGGAGCGCCAGGGCGAGACCCGCCGCGGGCCAGGCGGACCCGGCGCGGCTCATCGTCCGCCTCCGGGCGCCGCACCGGCGGGCATGATGGTCAGCACCAGCCGGTTCTCCGGGCGGAAGTAGGTTCGCGCGACCCGCTGCACGTCAGCGGCAGTGGTGTTCATGAAGATGTCGAACTCCCCGTCCGCGGTGGTGATGTCGTCGTGGATCACGGCCGCGTGCCCGAGCTGGGAGGCTTTGTCCTTGTTCGACTCCCGCCCGAGGATGTAGTCGCGGGCGAACTGGTTTTTCGCCTGCTGCAGCTCGCCGGCCGAAATAGGCTCGCGCATCAGGCGGTCGAGCTCCCCGTTGAGGGCGTTCACCGCATCTTCCGGGCTCTTGCCCGGCTGCACGATCGCGACGGCGAAGAACAGGTTCGGATCTTCGATGATGTTGCCCCCGCCGAACGCCGCGAGCGCCAGCTGCTCCTCGTACACCAGCTTCCTGTAGATGCGGGAACTCTGCCCGTCCGACAAGACCTTCGACGCAATGTGCAGCGGGTAGGAATCCGGATGCCCGTCGAAGGTGATGTGGTGCGCCACGACAACGGCCGGCAGCGGCCAGCTCTCCTCTAGGGCGACGCGGCGCTCTTTCGTCTGCGGCGGTTCCTTTGGAATATCTCGGGGCACGGGCTTGGCCGACCGGGGAATCCGCCCGAGATACTGCTTGACGAGCGCCGTCGCTTCCGTCGTATCGAAGTCTCCGACCAGCACCAGGGTGGCGTTGTTCGGCACGTAGTACGTGCGGAAGAACTCACGGACATCCTCGATGGAGGCCGCCTCGAGGTCCTTCATGCTCCCGATTGTCGGGTGCCTGTACGGGTGGACCGTGAACGCCTGCTCGTACACGATCTCGTTCAGCCGCCCGTAAGGCTGGCTCTCGACCCGCATCCGGCGCTCCTCTTTCACGACTTCGCGCTCGGTCTGGAACACCTTGTCCTCGATGCGCAGCGAGGCCATGCGATCCGCCTCGAGCCAGAGCACCAGCGGCAGGTACTGCGCCGGAACCGTCTGCCAGAAGACGGTCACGTCCTCGTTGGTGTAGGCGTTGCTCTGCCCCCCGATGCTCGAGATCCAGGAGGGGTGCCCTTCCGGCTCGACGTTCTTGGACCCCTTGAACATCATGTGCTCGAAGAGGTGCGCAAAGCCCGTGCGCCCCGGGCGCTCGTTCTTCGAGCCGACGTGATACCAGATCTCGGCATGGACGATAGGCGTGGAGTGGTCCTCGAGGAACACCACTTTCAGGCCGTTCTCCAGCGTGATCATCGAGTAGTCGAGCTTGGGCGGCCTGACGGCTGCACCGGCGGAGGGATCCAGCGCCAGCAGGGCGGTCAGCGCCAGGGCTCCCGCGCCCAGTCGCCTCGTGGAAAGTGATGTCATGTCGCTCGATTATCGCAGAAGAGGCTCGAGAGCCAGGGTTCAGGGTTGTGACGCAAGGCGGGTTGTCGAGGATTCCCGCCCTCAGGGATCGTCCGCGGGAGCGCACTCGAGATCCGCCACGCGCCGCTGGAGCTCCCCGACGAGCTTGCGGAGCTCCGGCAGCTTGCGGAAAACGGCTGATGCCTTCAGCCACTCGCGATTGGGAATGGCCGGATACCCCGAGATGAACGAGCCCGCCTCGACGGAGTTCGGAATGCCGGTCTGCGCGGTCGCGATCGTTCCCCTGCCAATCGTGAGGTGACCCGCCACGCCGACCTGTCCGGCGAGGGTGACCTGATCCTCGAGGACGCTGCTGCCGGCGACACCCACCTGTGCGGCGAGGAGCACATGGCGGCCGACCCGTACGCCGTGCGCCACCTGCACGAGGTTGTCGATCTTGGTGCCGGCGGAGATGCGCGTCTCCCCCACCGCCGGACGATCCACGGTGCTGTTGGCCCCGATCTCCACGTCGTCTTCGATCGTGACGCCGCCAATCTGCGGGATCTTGTGGTGGCTTCCGTCGGCCCTGCGGGCGAACCCGTAGCCATCGGCACCGATTACCACGCCGTTCTGAAGGATGACGCGATCGCCGATGCGGACCCGTTCCCGGATCGAGACATGGGAATGGAGCAGGCAATCCTCACCGATGCGCGCGAAGCGGCCAATCGTGACGTGCGCGTGCACGATCGTCCGCGCGCCGATGCGGGCCCCCTCGCCGACGACCGCGAACGGGCCGATGCTCGCGTCGGCGGCGACTTCCGCCGAGCCGTCAACGACAGCCTGGGAATGGACACCGGCAGCCGGGCGCCAGGCGTCGGCAAACAGCTCGACTGCCCGCGCGAACGCCAGATACGGATCGGCGGCACGGAGGACGGCGCAGGGAACGCCCTCCACAGCATGTGCGGCAATGACGGCAGCGGCGCGGGTGGCGCGGAGCGCTGCGGCGTAGCGGGCGTTGGCGAAGAACGTGATCTGTCCAGGCCCCGCATCTTCGAGCGCGGCCACACCGTGGATCTCGACGCTGCCCTCCCCTTCGAGCCGGCAGCCGAGGTGCTCCGCGATCTCCCCGAGCGTCACGTCGATACCGCGCTGCGTTCGAAGAAGGGCGCGAGATGTTCGAGCCGGAGCATGGCCGCCACCGCATGCACCCGCGGCTCCCGCTGCTGGGGGTCGAGCGACAGGACGCGCCGCAACTCCGTCAGCGGGGCCGTCGGGGCGCAGGTCCACGTGATCCCGTCCAACCCCTGCCGTGCGCCGCGCAGCGACAGGTAGTGGCCGACGACACGAAAGGCGAAGTAGTAGGCGAGCAGATTGGGTCCGGGCACCAGCATCACCAGGCCGGACAGCACGAAGCCCACCGCGTCGATGGCCAGCCAGAACCGATGCTTGTCGAAATCCTTGCTGAGGTGCTGACGGAGGGTTCCCCTGGCGACCTGCTCATCCATGTCGTCTGGGAAATGGAGGGTTGCCGCGGTCTGCCGCCGCAGGTGCCACAGGAGCCGCTGCTCGGCAATGCTTTCGGCCACCCAGCGCAGCGTCCGGGCCTTCACCCGCGCCGTCCAGCCCTGCGGCGCCCCTTCGGGCGCTCCATGGCGCCGCACCTGTTCCGCCTCGGCAATCATCCCCTTGAAACGGTGGACCAGTTTCTTGAAAAAGCCGGAGGGCGGCCCTTCCACGGCATCGTCCGGCTCGTCCGGAACTTCGCAATACAGCTCGTACCGCTCCGCACCCACCGGCACCAGATACACGTCCATGAATCGGGTCTACGATAACAGGTTCGGCGGGGTTCACCCCCTGGAGTGAGGATTCCCGGAACGAACGGGTATCATCCCCCGGATGACGGGCCCGTGCCTGCTGCTGCTTGCGCTCCTGGCCGCCACGCCGGAACAGACCCCCCTGACCCTGGAGATCCGCGCCTTCAACGGAACTGAGGACGTGACGGCGGAGACGCGCGTGACCGTGCACAAGGCGGGGGACCGCGGAAACCCCGTCGGCCGGACGCATGTCGGCGAGGCCCAGTCCTTCATCCAGGTGCTTCCGGGCATTTACGATGCGCAGGCTGTGCAGGAGAAGAGAGGGAGGGTGGTGAACATCCGCTGGGCTGAGCGCCTGGTCGTCATGCCCTACCCCGACGAAGCCGGGCATCATCTGCAGGTGATAAATTTTGCCGCCGGGTATGGCGCCCTGCAGGTCCGCCGTCTGTCGGGGGACCTCACGGCTGGCGTACTTGCGTTGTTCCCCTCGGGAGAGCGCAGCCAGCCCGCCCCCTCCGCCCACGCCGGTCCCCACTACGTCCTCTTCGTGGTCCCCGCCGGCCGGTACGACATC
>JACCXG010000082.1 GCA_013697225.1 Acidobacteriota bacterium | reverse complement strand
CTTCGGGGCGGCGGCCGCGCCGATCTTCGTGATGATGATCTGCTCTCGACGCAGTGCCGCGACGGCAGCGTCCCTGGTGTCGGCCAGCCGCTCGCCGCTGACCGTCTGGCCTCCCCGCGTCCGCCCGGAATATGCAAATGTCGGCATCGTCCCCTGTCCTTGTTCGTCTTCGCGAATTCTCTCTGCGTCAAGCCCCGCGTGCTACCGTCCCACGGGCGCACGGGTCGGCAGCCCGGCCCCTGGCCGCTGATTCATCCCCGCGCCGGCAACGACCCCCGTGCCGCGCGCGATCATCTGCTCGAGTTCGTCCTTGAGGGCGGACTTCTCCATCGCTGCCTCGAGGGTAATCAGCCGCTTCTGGTACAGCGTGGCGAGGCACTGGTTCATGGTCTGCATCCCGAACTTCTCCTGGCCAGTCTGCATCGACGAATAAATCTGATGGACCTTGTCGTCGCGAATCAGGTTCCGGATGGCAGGCGTAGGCACCAGGATTTCAAGCGCCACCACCCGCCCCTTGCCGTCGGCCTTCGGCACCAGGGCCTGACAGACGACGCCCTCGAGCACCAGCGACAGCTGGGTGCGAATCTGCCCCTGCTGGTGGGAAGGAAAGACGTCGATGATCCGGTTGATCGTCTGGGCCGCGGAGTTCGTGTGCAGCGTGGCGAACGTGAGATGGCCCGTCTCGGCCACCCGCAGCGCCGACTCGATCGTCTCGAGATCGCGCAGCTCGCCGATGAGGACGATGTCGGGATCCTCGCGGAGGGCGGCCCGGAGGGCGGCGCTGAACCCGTGCGTATCGGAGTGCACTTCGCGCTGGTTCACCAGGCAGCCCTTGTGCGGGTGCACGAACTCGATCGGATCCTCGATCGTCAGAATGTGCTCGCGGCGCTCCGTGTTGATTTTGTCGATGATCGCGGCGAGGGTCGTGGACTTGCCACTGCCAGTGGGTCCGGTCACGAGCACGAGCCCCCTGGGCCGCTCCGCGAGCGTGCCGATCACCGCCGGCAGGCTGAGTTCGGCGAAGCTCTTGATGACCTCCGGAATCACCCGGTACACGGCCGCCACGGCGCCGCGCTGGTTGAACACGTTGCAGCGGAAACGCGCAATCCCGCGGATGCCGAAGGAGAAGTCGAGCTCGAGCGATTCCTCGAAGCGCTTCTTCTGCGCGTCGGTCAGCACGCTGTAGGCCAGCGCCTTGGTCTCCGCCGGCCCGAGTGAAGGCAGGTCGAGCTGGGCCAGGTGCCCGTGCACGCGGATCTGCGGCGGCGTGTTCGTCGTAATGTGCAGATCCGACCCGTTGTGGTCGACCAGCGTCTTCAGCAGTTCCGGTAGTGTGGCCATTCTCGTCCTGTCGTTGTGGCGCGGCGCGGGGTCACCCGCGCCCGCCGTGCACCGTACCCGGAGGCCAGAGCCTCGACTCCGCCGCGCCGCATTACTTCACCGTCTCGCGGGCGACTTCCTCGATTGTCGTCACCCCCTCGATCACCTTGCGCAGGCCGCTGCGGCGGAGCGTGATCATCCCTTCGTCCACGGCCTTCCGCTTCAATTCGAGCGTGGAGGCCCCTACGAGCACGAGCTCGCGCAGCTCCTCGGTGATCTCCATCACCTCGTACAACCCGACGCGTCCCTTGTAGCCGGTGCCGTTGCACCGGTCACATCCGCGGCCCCGCTTGGGCACCACCTGATGCGCCTCCTCGGGCGTGAACCCCGCGTCGGCCAGCGCCTGCGGGGGGGTCGGATGGTCTTCCTTGCACTGCGTGCAGATGCGGCGCACGAGCCGCTGGGCGCAGATCAGGTTCACGGAGCTGGCGACGAGGAACGGCTCGATTCCCATGTTCATGAGGCGGCTGATCGTCCCGGGCGCGTCGTTGGTGTGCAGGGTCGAGAGCACGAGATGGCCGGTCAGCGACGCCTTGACGGCGATCTCCGCCGTCTCGAAGTCGCGAATCTCGCCAACGAGGATGATGTTCGGGTCCTGACGCAGGAAGGACCGCAGCGCCGCTGCGAAATTGAGGCCGATGTTCTCCCGCACCTGGACCTGGTTCACGCCGACGAGGTTGAACTCCACCGGATCCTCGGCGGTCATGATGTTGGTCTCGGTGGTGTTGATCTTGGCGATGGAAGAGTAGAGCGTATTCGTCTTGCCGCTGCCGGTCGGCCCGGTGACGAGCACCATGCCCCACGGCTTGCTGATGGCGGTCTCCAGCTTCAACAGCGCCTCGGGGTCGAAGCCGAGCTTCGTCATGTCGAGCATCAGCTTGTCCTTGTCGAGCAGACGCAGCACGATCTTCTCGCCAAACAGCGTCGGCAGGCAGGAGACGCGGAAGTCAATTTCCTTCGTGGCGCCGTCGACGGCAAACCGGATCTTGATGCGCCCGTCCTGCGGCAGCCGCTTCTCGGCGATATCCAGCTTCGCCATGATCTTGATCCGTGACGTGATCGCGTCGCGGAACTTCATCGGCGGCGCCATGGCGTTGTACAGAATGCCGTCCACCCGGAACCGGACGCGGAACTCCTTTTCGTACGGCTCGACGTGAATGTCGCTCGCCCCCTTCTGAATGGCGGACATCAGCATCAGGTTCACGAGGCGGATGACCGGAGCTTCCCCTCCCTGCTTCTCGAGGGAGGAGACGTCGATCTGATCGAGCTCCTCCAGCAGCTCCACGTCGTCGTCCACGACGGCGGCGCTCTCTTCGAGCGCCTTGGTGACCATCTCGAGCGTGGCGGCGCTGTTCAGATTGGCGCTGGGTCCGGCGGGCTTCTTCTCTGGCCTCTTCTCGGTGCCGATGCGCGCCGGAGGGGCGGCCGGTGCAGCGTAGTACCGGGCGATTGCCTGGTTCACCGCCGTTTCGGAGGCCACGACCGGTTCGACGTTGTACCCCGTCATGAACTTGAT
This sequence comes from Acidobacteriota bacterium, assembly GCA_013697225.1. Taxonomy (GTDB): domain Bacteria; phylum Acidobacteriota; class Vicinamibacteria; order Vicinamibacterales; family 2-12-FULL-66-21; genus JACCXG01. The sequence continues at coordinate 4,388 of JACCXG010000082.1, read as the reverse complement.
GTCGTCCATGGCGAAGACGTTCGTCGGGTCCGTCATCGCGATCGTCAGCGTCGCGCCGGAGCGGCTCAGCGGGACGACCTGATACTTGTTCGCCGTCTCGACCGGAATCAGCTTGATGACCCCGGGATCGAGGTCGAACTGCGAGAGGTTGATGGAAGGGACGCCGTACTGCTTGCTCAGGATGCTGGTGATCTCTTCGTCGCGGACGAAGCCAAGGGTCACCAGGTGGTGACCGATTTTGCCCCCCTGCGTTTTCTGACAGGTCAGCGCCTCCTGCAGCTGGGCAGGAGTAATACGTCGTTCCTTGAGCAGCAGCTCGCCAATGCGGACGGCCATCGTTCTCGCTCGGGCGTAGATCGCCATGCGCAGACGCTTGCGCGCCCGCTACCGCTGGCGGAGGTGGACAAGTTGTGCTGGGGGAGAAATAATGATGGCATCGCTGACAATTTCTGTCAAGCGAATGCTGCCAGGGCTGGATTACTGGATTAGAAGACCACGACTACCGGACCCCTAGAACACCACCCGGGCGGCCACTCCCCACCCTCTGAACGTCTCGTCGGGCCCGGTCGTGACCTGTGCATCGAGTTGCACACCGCCCAGAACGGCATAACTGCCTCCAAGCGAGAGCGACGGTGTGCGGCCCCGATCCCCTGCGGTATTCAGGCGCACGCCGGCCCGCGTGGCGAGGCGCCGATGGGGCTGCCCCTCGGCCCCCAGGGCGAACTCGCGCACCTCGCCGAAGGGGCCCGACTGCCGGGTCAGGTCAAGGTCGGAGGCCAGGCGCCAGTTCTGGAGGAGGAGAATCGACGCGCCGGCCCTGGCCTGGCGTTCCAGCCGCAGTTCGCCCCCGTCACCCGTGCGGAAAGCCGGTTCGGCCACGTTCCTGACGACGAGGCCGATGCGTCCCATGGCTCCTGTAGCCATGAGGCCGACGTCCAGGTCGAAGCGGCTGCCGCTGCGGCCTGCCACGTCCCACTCGTCGAGTGCCTCCCGGGGCGTCCCGGCGGGCACGTCCGCCCCCGCCGCAAGGCCCCTGACCACCTTGAGGGTGGCGCCCGCGGCCAGCCGGTCCGTCAGGGACTGCACCAGGGTGGCGCCCGCATGGTGCGTCGTCAGCGACTCACGCCGGAAGGCGGCTTCGGGGGAGCCGGTCTCCCGCACGGTAGACGCCTGCAGCCGGTAGTAGGACAGCCCCAGGGCGGGGGTTGACAAGCCGAGCAGCCAGCCGGAGCGGCTCGCCGCCGCGGGATCCCCTTCAGGCAGTGCACGCCCCGTGCTCCCATCGAGCACGAGGCTGAAAAACGCCCCCCCCGCAAGCCCTGCGGGGTTCCAGTACACTGCCGATGCGTCGTCGGCGACACCTACGAAGGCGCCGCCCATTCCCTGAGCCCGCGTCCCCACGGTGTCGAACGTCTGTGCCTGGGTTGCCGCGGCCCCGGCGAGCAGCAGACAGAGGGTGAACACACATCGGACGGCAGCGGCGGGCATGGGCGCCAGCTTAGCGTACGGTGAGCGCCACCCGGCCGGAACCTCGCCTCGTAACCCTCACGTAACACAGGGATTCAGCCTCACCTGGCGTGAAACCTGGAATGGCCCGCGACCGTATATTTGGATACACGGCGATTCGCCCTCGAGCAGTAATTCATTATGGTCAACACCACCACCGCACCCGGGGCGCGGGTTGGGCCGATGAGCCTTGCCGCGCGTCTTGTCGGCGTCATCACGTCCCCGAGGAGCACCTTTGAGGCCATCGCGGCGCATCCGAGATGGCTCGGAATGCTGGTGCTGGTGACCGCGATCATTACCGCGGGGGCAGTTCTGCCGATGACCTCCGAAGCTGGCCAGGAAGCCGCCCGGTGCTGGCAATCGGGCTCGGCGTGCTCTACCGCAGGAAGACCGCCCCTGTCGCCCTGGCACTTTACGGCCTCTATGCCCTCGTCGTTGTTGTTTTCGCGGCTGTGATGAGCCGTATGGGAGCCGCATGAGCCGCAAGAAGAAGATACTGATTGGCGTCGGCGTTGTCGTGGTGCTCGCAGCCGCGGCCTTCGCCAACTTCCGTTTCAGGCGCGTCGAGGGGGTTACCGTCAACACCGAAGCGGTGCAGAAGCGAACCCTCGAAGCAATCGTGTCCGCCTCCGGCAAGATCCGGCCGAAGCGCTCCGTCAACATCAGCGCCGATACGATGGGCCGTGTCACGGATCTCCGGGTGAACGAAGGAGACGAGGTGGAACGCGGCACGTTCCTGCTGCAGATCGACCCCCGCAACCTTCGCACGCGGGTGCAGAGCAGCGAAGCCTCGGTACAGGCCGCCCGCTCCCAGACGGAGGGGCTACGACTGTCGCTCGAGAGCACGCGTGCCGCGCTGAAACAGGCGGAAGACAACCACAAGCGGCAGCAGGATTTGTGGAAGGGGGGACTCACGACGCGCGAGGCGCTCGAGCGTTCGGAGAACGACCTCAAGATGCGGCAGGCGGATCTCCGCTCCCAGGAACAGCAGATCCGCACGCAGCAGCTGCGCCTCGAGCAGGAGGCCGCCACCCTCGAGAGCGCGCGCTACGACCTGAGCAAGGTGCGCATCGAGTCCCCCATCGCCGGCATCGTCACCCGCCGCAACATCGAGGAAGGGGAAACCGTCGTCGTGGGCACGATGAACAACGCGGGCACCGTGCTGCTGACCATTGCCGACATGTCCGTGATCGAAGCGGAGGTGGAGGTGGACGAAACCGATATCCCCACCGTGCGGATCGGACAGCCGGCGAAGGTCACCATCGACGCGATGCCTGGCCAGACGTTCACCGCGCGCGTCACGGAGATCGGCAACAGCCCGATCCAGACCACCGGGGCGGGAGCGAGCAGCGCTCAGGCCACCAACTTCAAGGTCGTGCTGACGATCGAGGAGGAGATTCCGGAGGTCCGTCCGGGATTCACCTGCACGGCCGAGATCACGACCGCCACCCGTGACGCCGCGCTCGCCGTTCCGATTCAGGCCACTACCGTCCGGGAAATGGTCGTGGACGAGAAGGGCGCCATCGTCAGGGAACCCGCCGGCCCGGCGGATGCGAGACGGCGGGCGGGGGGCGTGCAGGCTGCCGAGCTGAAACCCGGCGAATCCCGCAAGGAGCTCGAGGGTGTGTTCGTTGTGAGGGACGGGAAAGCCGTGTTCGAGCCGGTCAGGACCGGTGTGGCCGGCGAGAAGTACTTCGAGGTGCTGTCCGGCCTCCAGGAGGGGGACACGGTGATCACCGGCCCGTTCAGCTCCGTGCGCGAGCTCGGTGACGGGAGCCCCGTGAAGATCGAAGCCGCGCCCCGGCGCGGCAGCCCGACGTCCCGATCGTAATGAACTACTTTCTCGAATCCGCCACCATCGCGCTGAACGCGATCTGGTCGAATAAGCTGCGCTCGTTCCTGACAGTGCTCGGGAACATCGTGGCCGTGACCTCGATCATCGCGGTGGTGTCGCTGATCCAGGGGATGAACGCCTATGTCACCGAGGCGATCGTCACGGACGTCGGCGCCGACAACTTCACGATCCAGCGGATGCCGGTGGTCCGGACGGAAGCCGACGAGGAGCGGGTCCGGAACAACCCGCGCATCACGCTCCGGGACGCCGCCGCGATCCGCCGCTTCGGTGAGCACATCGGAGCGGTCGCGGGACAGGCGAACGCCTCGACGCGCGTCACGTACGGAAACGAGTCGATCGATTCGGTTCAGATTCAGGGGATCTCCCGCGATTACATCTTCTTCTCGACCTTCACGGCCGAACGAGGGCGGCTGATCAGCCCTGTGGAAGTGGATGCCAGCCGGCCGCTCACCGTCCTCGGGTGGCAGACAGCCGATCGCCTGTTCGGTCCTGTGGATCCAATCGACAAGACGATCAAGATCGGAGGACGCCACTTCCGTGTCGTCGGCGTCAGCGAGAAGAAGGGCAGCACCTTCGGCCAGTCCCAGGACGAGTTCGCCCTCATCCCCATCGGCGCCTACTTCAAGATTTTCGGGTCGCGCGGCGGCATGCAGCTGCTCGTGAAGCCGCGCAGCCCCGAGGTGCTGCAGGCTGCCATGGACGAGGCCACGGTGGCCATGCGGATCGAGCGGAGGCTGCGCCCTGCGCAACCGGACAACTTCGGCATGTTCACTTCCGACACGCTGCTCGCGCTGTACCACACCGCGACCAACGGCATCTTTGCCGTGCTGGTCGGCGTCGTCGCGCTCTCGCTGGTCGTCGGCGGCATCGTCATCATGAACATCATGCTGATGGTGGTGAGCGAGCGCACACGCGAGATCGGCCTGCGGAAGGCGCTGGGCGCGCGCCGCCGCGACATCGTCTATCAGATCCTGACCGAGTCGGTCACGCTCTCCACATTCGGCGGCATCGTGGGGATCGTGCTCGG
>JACCXG010000488.1 GCA_013697225.1 Acidobacteriota bacterium | reverse complement strand
ACACGCCGGGGTTGTGTTTCGCGATGGCCGGGTCGTTCCACTTCCTCACCTTGCCGAGCACGATGTCGGCCAGAAGCGGCCCGCTGAACTTCAGCCCCTGTGACACCCCGGGGAGGTTGTAAATGGGGACGACGGCGCCGAGCACGGTCGGGAAGTGCAGGATGTTCCCGGGCGCCGACTTCAGTTGCTCGTCCTTCATTGGCTGGTCCGACGCGCCAAAGAACACCGTCTGGCTCGTCAGCTGCCGGATGCCCGCGCCGGACCCGAGCGACTGGTAGTTGATCCGCACGTCGGGATGCAGCTTGTTGTACTCGGCAAACCACTTGGAGTAAATCGGGTAGGGAAACGTCGCTCCGGCACCGTTGATTTGCGCCGTGCCGCGGCTGGTACCCTCCCCTGACGGCGCTCCCCCCCCGCACGCGGAGACCGTCGCCGCAATGAACGCGATCCCAAGGGACTGACGAACACACATCGGAACCACCTTAGAAACTGATGAGCGTATGCAGCGCCCATCGACGTTCATCCGGACGGAACGGCACGTAAAAGTTGTTGTTCACACGCTCGTAGTCGAGCAGGAGTGCGGCGGCGACATTTCCCTGCCGCGGAAACCAGTAGGCGATGCCCGCAATCGTCCGGTCGCGCTCGCTCTCCCGGGCTGAGGACGCCTGTTCCTGTGTGATGCGATCCACGCGCAGCAGGCCTTCCCATCCCCAGCCTTTGGGGGTCTTCGGCGTGGCCCAGACGGAAAATCCACGTCCCTCGAGCTGGGGGTTCGCGGCCCGCGTTCGATCGCTCGTCCCCAGCAGGTTGGCGCCGGCATTCACATAGGGATGCTCGTAGGTCAGCGCCACGATGCGGCGCCGGCGCTCGGCGTCCTTCAGATACGCGTCGTGGTCGTAGAAGCCGGTCACCCGGAGACCCCGCAGCCCGGGATGGCGCGGCAGCGGACGCACGGTGCCGCGCACCATCAGTGCCTTCTGATCGTTGGGTTCGATCCGATTGAAGTTCTCCCCGTTGTAGAAGCCGCCGTGGACATCCCCGTAATCCCCCGGCAGCACGTACCTGGCGGTGGCGCCGACGTCGGCCGACGAGAGGAAGCCTTCGCGGTCCTCGAAGAGCGGCCCCTGGAACCGGTAGCGGTAGACACCGTCGATGAAATCGATCCAGGGGGTCTGCTGCATCCCGAACCGGACGAAGGAGCCCCGCGGCATCCAGTCCTCCAGGTTGAACTGCGCGTAGGCGTATTTGAGGCGGAAAGTGAGACTGCCACTCACCGAACTGCCGGGGCCGGTCTCCCGGACGACGTCCGGCGTCACACGGAAGGTCACGAGGCGTGAGATGTTTCCCGTGAGGTTCAGGTACGCACGGGTGACGTTGAAGGCATTCGGTGTGAACTCGTTGCCGTCAGCGTCGGTGGCGGTGGGCTGCTCGGTCACGGTGTAATCGGTGAAAATTTGTGTCCCCACCCTGATCGCCGGTGCGTCGTCGGGACGTGGTGCGGGGGGCGTCTGTGCCGCCGCCGGCACGGCAAGGCCCGTCAGCAGCGCCGCAACCCCGATGGCGGGCCACCCGCGTTTCCTGTCCGGGGGCGCAGGCCCGTTGCCCACGATATCGTCAGCACATGTCGGGTCTGTCACAGTCGTGTTTCGCCTCGGTCAACTCGGTGCGCCACATGCGCGCCTCTCCACTCGCCGCCCGCAGACTATCGGCGCCACGTTATCGATCTGTTACGCCGATGTTTCACGAACGTTAAAACAGCCCCACCGGCCTGATGGCCGAGAAGGAAGGCGGGACTGCGTCTGCCGGCCTCCAGACGTCAGGGAGCTGGAAGGTCCACCGTGAACACGGCCCCTCCCCGAGGCCCATTCGCCGCAGTCACCCGGCCGCCGTGGAGCTCGATGAGGTGCTTGACGATGGCGAGCCCGAGCCCGGTGCCCCCGGGGTCCTGTTCCCCGCGCGAGCGGGCCTTGTCGACGCGGTAGAAGCGCTCGAACACGCGCGGCAGGTCGGCTTCCGGGATGCCGGGGCCTTCATCGGTCACCGAGAGCAGCACGCGGGAGCCGGCACGCCGCGCCGCCATCCCTATCGTGCTTCCCGGCGGTGAATAGTTAATCGCGTTCTCGAGCAGGTTCCGAAAAGCGTCGTGAAGCCGCGCGGGATCCCCGTACATCGTCCCCGCTTCCTCTGCAATGTCACGCCGGACCTCCTGCCGGCGTGCGTCCAGTGAGGACTCGAGCTCCTCTTCAACACCTTCGAAGAGCGCCTCGACCAAACAAGGCACATGTTCCCGCCGCTCCTGGCCGGCGTCGAGCCTGGCCAGCCGGAGGAGATCGCGGACGAGCCGTTCCATGCGGAGCGTGTGCCTCGAGATGATCTCGAGGAAGCGGCGGCTGTCGGCGGAACTCGTCTCCCCGTCGAGCAAGGCCTCGACGTAACCGCGCACCGCGGTGAGCGGTGTTCGCAGCTCGTGGGACACGTTGGCGACGAAGTCACGGCGGACACGGTCGGCACGGCGCAGATCGGTGATGTCGTGGAGCACGACCACCGCGCCTGTGCGGCTGCCCGCGGCGACCGGCGCGCTCCGGGTGACAATCACCAGGTCGTGCTGGAGCTGGAGCTCGAGGCTCTCACCCGTGAGGCCCCGGAGCGCCGTGGCAACCTGCGCTGCGATGTCGGGATGACGCACGATCTCCATGTAGTGGCGTCCTTCCGGTCCCTCCGTCAGTCGAAGGAGCCGCCGGGCGGCGGTGTTGACCAGCTGGAGCTCCCCCTGGTGATTCACGACGAGGACCCCTTCGGACATGCCGCCGAGGATGGCCTCCATCCGGGCGCGGTCCGTGGCGAGCTCCGCCGCGCGGCGGCCGATGTCGTGAATGGACGCGTCGAGCGCCCGGGCCACCGTGCCGATCTCGTCGGTTCCGTAGTCGCGCGCCGGCCGGGAGAGGTCTCCCGCGGCATACCGGCGTGCGACGCGGGCGATGGCGTCCACCCGCTGGCTGAGGAGCATCGAGCCGGCCCAGGCGAGCAGCAGCGCCGTCGCAAGCCCGGCCCCGGCTCCGGCAACGGCACTCAGCCGAATGGAGGCCAGATACTGCCGTTCTTCTGTCACGGGCAGGGCCAGGCGCACGTATGCGAGCTCGGGAGCTGACGGGATGCGGAGCGGGAGGGCCGCATACAACATGTCCGTCTGAAGGGTGGTGCTGTACCGCCGGGCCGTGCCGAGCCCGTCGGCGCCGGCCCGCAGGATCTCCGGACGTGTCCGGTGGTTCTCGAGCGCGGCCAGTTCCTCCGGGCTGCGCTCCGAGTCCCCGAGCACGCTGCCGTCCCTGGCCACGAGGGTCACCCGGGCGGACACCAGGGCGCCGAGCGTATCGGCTTCTGCATCGAGGCCCCCCGGACCTGGAGCCGGCAGCCGCCCGAGCGCCTGCGCCGTGAGCCGGGTCTGCTGGATCAGGTCCCGCTCGATCCGCTGAATCACACTCCGGCGGATGTTCCACGAGACGAGCGGCAGCGCCACGCCCAGCGCTACGGCCGCCGTGACGAGGGCCGTGAGGAAGGACCGCGTGCGGAACGTCATCGCGTGCCGCGGTCGCCGTCGTCGCCCAGCTTGTAGCCGAACTGTTTCACCGTCTCGATGGCATCGGTCAGGACGGGCAGCTTCTCCCGAAGCCGGCGGATGTGCACGTCCACCGTGCGAGTGCCACCCGTGTACTGGTAGCCCCACACATCGGTCAGCAGCAGATCACGCGAGAGCACGCGGCCGCGGTGCTGAACCAGATACTGCAGCAGGAGGAACTCCTTGGCGGTGAGCCGCACGTCCTGGCCGTCGAAGGTGACGATGTGGCGGTCGGGATCGATCGTAATCGGCCCATACCGCAGGATGAGGCCCGGCGCGGCAACGCGTG
>JACCXG010000487.1 GCA_013697225.1 Acidobacteriota bacterium | reverse complement strand
GCCCTGGCCCCGCGCCTCATTACGCATGATGAAAGTTCTGTTACCGATGACCAGACCTGCAACCGGGGCCCGGGACGTTGCGCCGGATGACCGGGCCCCGCGAGGCGCCGCGGAGGGGGACGAGAAGTTGACGCGCGCCCAGCTCGCCGCCAGTCTGGGAGCGTTCCGCAGGGAGTTCGCGCTCCAGGCAAGGCGGGGTGACGGCGGCCGGGCGCTGCAGGAGCGCCACGCCGACGTGATGGACGGCGTTGTGCGGCACCTCGTGGACGCCGCGTCGGTGCACACGCCCAAGCCGTTCGTCGTCTGCGCCCTGGGGGGGTACGGCCGGCGAACGCTCTGCCTCCACTCCGACGTGGATCTCATGATCCTGTTCGAGGAGGAGATCGGACGCGACGAAGAGCGGTTCGTGAACGCCGTCCTGCAGCCGCTCTGGGATCTCCAGCTGGTCGTCGGACACCAGATCAGGGAGCTCTCGGATTTCGAGCATCTCGAGAGCGGCAACACCGAGTTTCTGCTGGCCGCCCTCGACGCACGTCCGATCGCCGGGAGGCACGGGCTCTTCGATCGGGTGCGGGCACGGGTCGCCGGTCTCATTGCTGCGGATCGGCAGTCGGCCGTCGAGGCGCTGCTGACGCTGATCGAGGCGCGTCACGCGCAGTTCAACGGCACGATCTATCAGCTCGAGCCTGACATCAAGAATGCCCCGGGCGGGCTCCGCGACATCGCTGCGCTCAGATATCTCCAGACGCTGGGAGGGGAAGTCTTCGAAGCGGACCGCCTGCGCACGGCAGGAGCAATCGAAGCCGCCGAGGATTTCCTGCTGATCGTCCGCGGCGTGCTGCACGCCGAAAGCGGCCGGGATGCGAACGTGCTGACCCATGAACTGCAGGAACGGGTTGCCGACGCGATGGGGTTCGAGGGTGCAGGCGCCCGGGAGCGTGTCGAAGCGTTGATGGGCGCGTATTTCCGCAGTGCGCGCGGGACCGCCCGTGCGCTTGCGCGCTCACAGCGGACCGCTCGCCCCCACGCCGAGCGCCAGGCCCCGACCCCCGTCGGCCGGCAGTTCGAGATTGCGGCGGACGGCATCGCGTTCACCGATGCGGCGATGGCTGCAGACCGGCCGTCACTCTGGATCGAGCTGTTCCGGCTGGCGCTGACCGAGGGCTGCGCCGTCTCGGAGGCAGCGCTGGACTGTATCGAAGAGAACGTGCGCCGCTACACCGCCGACGACTTCTCCGCCACCGAAGGGGATCGTCAGGCGCTGCGGAGCCTCTTCAACCCGCGGCCCGGGCTCTATGCCCGCCTGTCGGAGATGCACGACTGCGGTCTGCTGAACCGCGTCCTGCCGGAGTTCGAAGGAATCCACTGCCGTGTCATCCGCGACTTTCATCACAAGTACACGGTTGACGAGCACACGCTGCTGACCACCCGCGGTCTCGAGACGCTCTGGAATCCCTCGACGCCCGGCCGCCGCCGGTTCGGCATGCTGCTCGAGGAGCTCCGCATGCCGGAAGGGCTGGCACTCGCGCTGATGCTCCACGACATCGGGAAGGCGGGCGAGGGGGATCACGCGCCTGAAAGCGCGCGGCTCGCCCGCACGGCGCTCGACAGGCTCGACGTCCCGGCCGACGCGCGGCACGCCATCGAGTTCCTCGTGCGCAACCACCTGGCCATGTCCCAGGTCGCCTTTCGCCGCGATCTCGACGACCCGCACGTGGTGGCGCAGTTCGCGCACCTCGTGGGCACGGAAGAACTGCTGAAGATGCTGTGCCTGATGACGCTCGTGGACGTCGAAGCCGTCAGCTCGACGACCCTGACGCCCTGGAAGGAAGAGTTGTTGTGGCGGCTGTACGTGGAAACCTACAACCAGCTCACGCTCGGGTACGGAGACGAGCTGGTCCCGCAGGATCCCGCAGGCCTCGCCGTCGTGATCGCGGGCCGTCCGGGAGACATCGCCGAAGCGGAGCTGACGCAGTTCCTCGAGGGGCTGCCCAGACGGTACCTGGCGCTCTTCGGCCTTGCGTCCATTTACCGCCACGTCCGCCTCGCGCGCGGCATACGCCGCGACGAGGTGCACGCCATCCTCGAGAACCATGACGACGTGTGGGAGCTGACGATTGTCACGCTCGACAAGCCGGGCCTCTTCTCGAACATCGCGGGGGTGCTGTCCTACTTCGGCATGGACATCCACCGCGGGCAGGCCATGACCACCCCGGGGGGGCTCGTGCTCGACGTGTTCGAGTTCTCGGACGAGCAGGCCTTCCTGCGGCAGAACCCGGGAGCCACGGGGGAGATCACCCGGATGCTCGACCGTGTCGTCGCCGGCTGGGTGGACGTACCGGGGCTCCTGCGCGGCCGGCTGCAGAGCGTGCTGTACCGGCGGCGGCACAGCGAGCCGGCCCGCCTGCACTTCGACAACGAACACTCGCAGAAGTACACCGTGCTCGAAGTGGTGGCCGACGATGCGCCGGGGCTGCTGCACCGGGTCAGCAGGGTGGTGTGGGAGCAGGGCTGCGATCTGGAGCTGGCGCTGATCGCGACGGAAGGACGGCGTGCGGTGGACGTGCTGCACCTGACCAGGGCAGGGAAGAAACTCGTCGAATCGGAACGGAACACGTTGAAGCACGAGCTGGAGCGCGTGCTGGAGGCATCTGATGAAACTCGTTAAGGCAATCGTCCGGCCGAACAAGGTGGACGAGGTTCGCGACGCGCTCGAGAAGCTGAATGTCGGGGGCATGACGGTGACGGAAGTCCGCGGACACGGCCGGCAGAAAGGGCACACAGCGATCTACCGCGGGAGGGAATACGACGTCACCCTGCTGCCGAAGATCTGCATCGATGTGGTCGTCACCAACAACGTGGTCGAAGAGGTGATCCAGGGGATCATCCACGCGGCACGCACCGGTGAGATCGGCGACGGCAGGGTGTTCGTGCTGCCCGTGGAGGGCAGTTACAACATCCGCACGGGTGAACAGGATGCCAGCTGAGCGGCGCGCACCGGTTCAATTCAGGTCGGCTCAACCCATACAGGAGTTCATGCACATGAGTACGAGAAGGACGTTCGGCGCCGGGAAGCTCTCCGCGATGGCAGGCCTCTTCCTGCTGGGAATGCCGGCCCTTGCGGCCGCCCAGGATGCTCCCGCGGAGATCAACGGCGCCGACACTGCCTGGATGCTGATGTCGGCGGCGCTGGTGCTGCTCATGACCCCGGC
>JACCXG010000453.1 GCA_013697225.1 Acidobacteriota bacterium | reverse complement strand
CCGTCCTCACAGCACGCTCATCGGGTCCACGTCCACAATCGTACGGCGCCTGATCTCAGGCCGCGCCTCGAGCACTCCCTGGAGCGCCTTCCGCATCGCGCTCCGGTGTGTGCCCTTGATGAACAGCTGCGCGCGATGCTCCCCCTTCAGCCGGCTGAGCGGAGCGGGTGCGGGGCCGAGTACCCGATACGGCTCTCCCCCCCATCTCAGCGCCTGGACGATGGCGCCGGCGTCGGCGAGGGCTCCTTCGAGCGTGCTGCCCTTCACGACGGCATTGATCAATGCCACGGTCGGCGGATACTTCATCGTCCGCCGGAAGTTGATCTCTTCCCGGTAAAAGGCGGCGTAGTCCTGCCGGCACGCGTGGGTGATGCTGTAATGCCCGGGGTGGATCGTCTGGACCACCGCTTCCCCTGCGACCTCGCCGCGCCCGGCCCGGCCTGCCACCTGGGTGAGCAGGTGAAAGGTGCGCTCCCCTGCGCGGAAGTCTGCCAGCCCGAGCCCGACGTCCGCCGAGACGACCCCGACCAGCGTGACCCGCGGGAAGTCGTGCCCCTTGGCAATCATCTGGGTCCCCACCAGCACGTCGATGTGCCCGGCACCAAACCGTTCGAGCAGTGCCGTGATGGCTCCCCGCCGGCGCACCGTGTCGCGGTCCACCCGGGCAAGCCTGGCGCCGGGGAACAGGGTTGCCAGTTCCGCCTCGACCCGCTCCGTCCCGAATCCGGCCTGCTCGAGGAAGGTTCCCGCGCAGTGCGAGCAGGTCGTCGGGATCCGCATGGCGTGGTTGCAGTAGTGGCAGCGGGCGCGTCGTGCCGCGCGGTGGACGGTGAGGCTCACGCTGCAGTTGGGGCACTCGAGCGTGCCGCCGCACTGGCGGCAGAAGACGCTCGTCGCGAACCCGCGCCTGTTGAGGAGCACCATGGCCTGTTCACCGAGGTCGAGCCGCTCCCGGATGGCCTGGGCCAGTTCGGTGCTGATGACCACGTCGGGCCCTGCCGCCGCATATTCGGCGCGCATGTCCACCAGCCGTACGGCGGCCATCGGCCGGTCCAGTACCCGGCGTTCGAGCGTGATCAACTCGTAGCGCCCGCTCTGCGCGTTGTGATAGCTCTCGAGCGAGGGTGTTGCCGACCCGAGCACGGCCAGCGCCTGCACGGCGCGTGCACGCACCACCGCGACGTCGCGCCCGTTGTAGCGCGGGCTCTCTTCCTGCTTGTATGAGGTGTCGTGCTCCTCGTCCACAATGACCAGGCCGAGCCGCTGGACCGGAGCGAACACGGCCGAGCGGGTGCCGACAACGACATCGACCTCGCCGCGCCGGATGCGGTGCCACTGGTCGTGGCGTTCGCCGTCCGACAGGCCGCTGTGCTGGATGGCGACACGCTCGCCAAAGGCCGCGCGAAAGGCGCCCGCAATGGCTGGCGTCAACGCGATCTCAGGAACCAGCACCAGCACGCCGCGTCCGGACGAGGCGACGTGCTGCGCAAGCCGGAGATAGAGCTCGGTCTTCCCGCTGCCGGTCACGCCGTGGAGGACGACTGCCGAAAACGCGTCAGTGCCGGCGAGCGCCTGCAGTTTGTGCATGGCCGCAGCCTGCTCGGCGGTCAGCGTCACCGGCTGCCGTACCGCTGTTCCACGCGCGGCCGCATGGACGAATGGATCGCGCTCCACGCGGCGCCGCGTGAACGAGATGAGCCCGAGCCCGGCGAGCCGCTTCAGCGTTGGCGCGCCAATTCCGCGTGCGGTCAGGTCCGCCGTGTCGATCCCCTCCGGCGCCCCGCGCAGCAGCAGCAGCGCCTCACGCTGCCTGGCTCCCGGCGTCCATGTCCCGGACTGCCCTGCACTCCGGTCCTTGGCCCGCTCCTCTCCCGCGTTGTCGATGTCCGTTTCCTCTCCGTCTGATGGTGTGCCGTTCCCCGCCGCCTCCGGGAGCATGTCGTGCCCCTGCGCTGTCAGTGAGGCCACGCGGACGGTGCGAAAAGCGGAGGCCGTCCCGACCAGCGGCTGGCTGATGCTCACCAGCCCGTCGCGGTCCAAACCAAGTAAGGCGCTGCGCGCACCGCGCGCCTCACCCGCGAGCGTGCCAACCGGCACTGGCCTGTCCGCAACCAGCTCGTCGAGCAGGCGGCGCCTCAGCCCGCGTTCGGTCAGCAGCCGTGCAAGGCCCGCCTCGGTGATCCGGACGTGACGCTCCCCCTCGATCCACGCGCGCGGCGGCATGGCGGCCGCGATCGCTTCGCCGATGCCGCAGGCGTAGTACTCCGCCACCCAGGTCCCCAGTGAGATGACCTCGCCCGGAAGGAACGGCTCGGAGTCGAGAACGTCGAGGATCGGCTTGAGGGTGCCTGCCCCTGCGGCCTCCGGGGTGCCGTCCTCCGTCCCAATCACCACTCCTGTCATCACACGCTTCCCGAGCGGGACGAGGACCCTCGCCCCGGAAACAGGTAGAGGCATCTCGACGGGGACCGAATAGGTGAGCGCCTCCAGCCCGGGTACGGGCACGGCGACGCGGATGAGACGCACGGCTACTCTGCGGGCGCGGCCGAAGCCGGGGGCTGGCGGGCGAGCAGAGCCATCGCCAGCTTCAGATCGTCCCAGGCGTCACGCTTGTAGCCCGGGCTTCTGAGCAGGAACGACGGATGGAATGTCGGAATGAGCTGTGCGCCGCGAAATTCATAGACCCGGCCGCGCAGCCGCGAGATCGGGTCCTGTGTTTCGAGCAGCGTCCGCGCCGCAAACGCGCCGAGCGCGATGATTACCTTCGGCTGGATCGAGGCAATCTGCCGGAACAGGTATGGCTGACACGTTGCGATTTCGTCCGGTTCGGGATTGCGGTTCCCAGGAGGACGGCACTTCAGCACGTTGGCGATGTACACCTCGTCGCGGCGGAAACCCATGGCCTCAATCATCTTTGTGAGCAGCTGACCGGCGCGCCCGACGAAGGGAATGCCTTGAGCGTCCTCGTCGGCACCCGGCGCTTCACCCACGAACATCACGTCCGCCGACTCGCTGCCCACACCGAAGACGATCTGTGTTCGGCCGAGCCCGTGCAGCTTGCAGCGCGTGCACTCGCCCAGGTCCTCGCGGATGGCCTGCAGCGCTTCGGCTGCGGATCGAAGGACCGGAACGATGAGGGGTTCCGCCCCGGCCGGCATGGGTGGGGCCGGCAAGGTCTCTGTGGCACTCGCGGCCTGCACCGGAGTCGAGGCGCTTCGATGCCGCCAGGCCGGATCACGGCTGATGCCGGAGACGCCAAGCTCCTGGTAAAACTTCAGATGGTCGAGTAATTCGCGGGTATCCACGGCAGGGTCAGTTCACACGTGCCAGATTGTTCAAATCCCAATTCCCAACTCCCAATGTCCAATTCCCAACGCCCAATGTCCAGGGCAACCTCGCAACTTCACCATCTCACGTCGTCTGAGGCGCGAGCAGGGCTTCGGCCCGGTCGAGGATGACGGCGGCAAGCGCGGTCTTGAGTCCGGCCGGAAACGCCTCGGTTCCGTCGCGGCTGATGAGGGTGGCGGCGTTGAGGTCGGAATCGAAACCCAGCCCCTCGGCTGAAATGTCGTTCGCTATCATCAGGTCTGCCCCCTTGCGCAGCAGCTTCTGGCGTCCGCGCTCCGCGGGATCGCCGCTCTCTGCCGCGAAGCCGATGAGCACGGGGGCCGACCCTCCACCTCGTGCGCGCCCCAGATCGGCAAGGATGTCGGGCGTGCGGACGAGGGCCAGTTCCAGCGGCGCATCAGCCTTCTCAATCTTGCCGGCCGTCCGGCGCTCCGGGGTGTAGTCAGCCACCGCCGCGGCCATGACGACCATGTCTGCATCGAGGGCGTGGCGGAGCACGGCCGTGTGCATCTGCGCAGCGCTGCGGACCCGGATCAGCTCCGCTCCGGACGGAGGGGTGAGCGAGGACGGTCCCGACACAAGAATGACCCTCGCCCCGCGCCGCACGGCCTCGGCCGCAACGGCATACCCCATCTTGCCGCTCGATCGGTTCCCGATATACCGCACGTCGTCGATGTCCTCGTAAGTCGGCCCGGCGGCGACGACTATCAGGCGGCCGAGGAGAGAACCGGACGGCTGGAGCACGCGCTGGGCCGCTTCGACGATCTCGTCCGGTTCCGCGAGACGGCCCTTTCCAATCCAGCCACAGGCCAGGTACCCGGCGCCAGGCTCGACGAACTGCACGCCCCTGGCGCCGAGCGTGGCGAGGTTTGCGCGCACGGCCGGGTGCTCCAGCATGTTGGTGTTCATCGCCGGAGCCATCAGGACGGGGGCACGGGTGGCGAGATACAGGGCCGAGAGGAAGTCGTCGGCGATGCCGCCGGCAAACCTGCCGATCGCGCCCGCTGTTGCCGGGGCGACGAGCAGGAGGGCAATATCGGAGGCGAGCGAGATGTGCTCGATGTCGGCGTTCGCCCCTGGACGCCACTGGCTGGTGATGACGCGACGGCGGGTGATGGCCTCGAACGTGATCTCGCCGACGAAGCGGCGGGCGGAGCGCGTCATGATCGCGGCCACGTCGTGGCCGTGCTTCTGCAGGCCCCGCGCAACTTCGACCGCCTTGTAGGCGCCGATCCCGCCAGTCACGCCTAGTGCGACGAGCGCCACCGTCCCTCCTATTCCCCGTCCGGCGTCTGTTCCCTGCGAACGTGGCCGCGTCTGACCTCGAGCGCGGCAAGGCGCGCCGGTTTCTGCGAGCCCTCGGTGCGGGGGGTGCAGCCCTGCAGCAACTGCCGTGCACGGGCACCCGCCAGTACGACCAGCTCGAACGCGTTCTTGACCTCTGAACTGTCCCTCATCGGCTTCCTTCCTGTCTGAATGTTTTCACGATCGACTCGGCATCGGCCCGCGCGGACCTGAGACGCGCCCGCTCGGCAAGGACGATGGCGCGAAGCCGATCGACGCAGGCGTCGAGCGCGTCGTTGACCACCATGTAATCGTACTCGGCAAAGGCGGCCACCTCGTCGCGCGCTGTCTGCAGCCGACGCTGGATGGCCGCTTCGGAATCCTTGCTGCGCCCGCGCAGCCGCTGCTCGAGGATCGTGAACGACGGAGGCATGACGAACACGCCGACCGTGCCCGCGCACCGCTCGCGCACCAGCCGAGCCCCCTGCACGTCGATTACCAGGACCAGGTCGCGCCCGCTGGCGAGGTGGCGCTCCACATCTGCCGCACACGTGCCGTACAGGTTCCCGAACACTTCCGCCCACTCGAGGAACTCGTCGGCGGCGATCAGCTCTTCGAACCTGGAGCGGAAGACGAAATTATAGTCCACCCCGTCGCTCTCGCCCGCGCGCGCCGGCCGCGAGGTGTAGGAACGCGACATTGCGAGCTCCGGCACAATCTGCACCAGCCGCTCGACGACCGTCGTCTTGCCCGTGCCTGACGGAGCGGAGACGACGAAGAGGAGCCCTGCTCTGTCCCCTGACATCAGCGCCCCAGCGACTCCGCGGCCGGACCGGCGGCTTGCCGTTCACTCCACATTCTGGACCTGCTCACGCATCTTCTCCAGTTCGGCTTTGAGCGACACGATCAGCTCGGATACCGCGGGCCCCTCCGCCTTCGAGCCGGTGGTATTCACCTCCCGGTTCATCTCCTGAAGCAGGAAATCCAGCTTGCGGCCGCAGGGCTCCGGTGAGTCTGTCAGCGCCTGCCAGTGTTCCACATGGCCTTTGAACCTGACGACCTCCTCCGTAATGTCGGAGCGCCCGACAAACCGTGCTATCTCCTGAGCGACGAGCGCTTCATCGGCAAGCGCCTCCGCACGGAGCTCGCGGACGCGTTCGGCGAGCCGCGCGCGCATCCCCTCGAGGGCTGCCTCCGCCGCCTCGGCAATCCGCGCGAACAGCCGGGAGATCTCCGTCCGGCGGGAATCGAGCTCCACCCGCAGATAGTTCCCCTCCCGGCTTCGCATAGCGTCGAGATCGGTCAATGCCGCGGCAACCGCCCCTTCGACCCGTGCGCCGAGCCGGGCGCCTTCCTCCCCCGCATCGGCGGAGCCCTCGGGCCGCTCCCTGATGGCCAGCGCCTGCGGGAAACGCAGCAGGTCGCCAGGCGTCATCGGACCGTCGACATAGCCCAGCTCGCGTGCCCGGGCGAGCGCCCCGGCCAGGGCCTGCAGAAAAGGCTCGTTCAGCTCTACCTCGAGGGACGGCGCCCGGCGCCCCTGAACCGAGACGGCCACCTCGATCCGGCCCCGCGCCACGTGTTCCTGCACGAGCGAGCGCAAGCGGGGCTCGACAGCCGCGAGCGACGGAGGGAGCCGGAGCTGCAGATCCAGAAACCGGTGATTCACGGAGCGGATCGTCACCGCGATGGCGGCTCCTTCGTCGTCGTGCGTCAGCGATGCGAACCCGGTCATGCTCTTGATCATGCGGACTAGTTCCCTACCGGTGCGGGCACGTCGGCCTCGCGCCCGAATGCCTGCCTGGCGTAGAGCTTGGCATAGACGCTGTCGGGTCGGCCGAGCAGGTCGGCATGTCGGCCAATCTCTGCCACGCGGCCCCCTTCGAGCGCCACGATCTGGTCCGCCTTGCGGACCGTGGACAGCCGGTGCGCGATGACAAAGGCAGTCCGGTTGCGCATCAGGTTCGTGAGCGCATCCTGCACGAGCCCCTCCGACTCGGCGTCGAGGGCCGAGGTTGCCTCGTCCAGAATCAGAATCGGGGAGTTCTTCAGCAGGGCCCTGGCTATCGCCAGACGCTGCCGCTGGCCGCCGGAGAGCTTCTGCCCGCGCTCCCCAATCCGTGTCGCGTAGCCCAGTGGCTGGGCGAGGATGAAGTCGTGGGCGTTGGCGGCGCG
>JACCXG010000452.1 GCA_013697225.1 Acidobacteriota bacterium | reverse complement strand
CCGGCGCGATCGTGCTGGCCACCGCCGCCAACATGCTCGGCCTCGCCAACGCCGCCACGCCGCTCGGTATCAAGGCGATGGAAGAGCTGCAGACGCTGAACCCCGACAAGGACACCGCAAGCAACCCGATGGTCACCTTTCTCGCCATGACGACGTCGAGTGTGCAGCTCATTCCGGCCACGATGATCGGCGTCCTCGTCGCGTCGGGGTCACGCGAGCCCACCGCGATCATCGCCCCGTCAATCGTCGCTACTTTCGTCAGCACGATTGCCGCCGTGACGGTGGCGAAGCTGCTGCAGCGGTTCTATCCCCAGTCGCCGGCCCCGCGCGCCGTGGAGGTGAGCGAATGATCCGTGCGGCCCTCGAGGCCCTGTCGACCTGGGCGATCCCGTTTCTTCTCGTCGCGATCCCCCTCGCCGGTCTGATCAGGGGGGTGAAGGTCTACGACGTCTTCATCGAAGGGGCGAAGGAGGGGTTCGAGGTTGCCGTCCGGATCATCCCGTTCCTGGTCGGCATCCTCGTGGCCATCGGCATGTTCCGCGGCTCGGGCGCCATGGACCTGTTGACGTCGGCACTGCGTCCGCTGGCGGATGCCACGGGATTTCCCTCGGAGCTGGTGCCGCTGGCGATCCTCCGATCGCTGACGGGCAGCGGCTCCCTCGCCTTCACGACCGATATCGTTCAAACGCACGGTCCCGACTCGCTTCTCGCACGCATGGCCTCGACCATTTACGGGTCCACCGAAACCACTTTCTATGTGCTGGCGGTGTATTTCGGGGCGGTGGGGATTCGGCGGACACGGCACACCGTGCCCGCTGCCCTCGTGGGAGATCTGGTGGCGGCGATTGCCGCCGTGGCCGTGTGCACGTGGTTGTTCTGATTTCCGCCCACGTGAAGGGCGCAGGCGGCATACACTAGCGTGCCGGCGGGCCCGTAAACACCGGCGCACCCATGAGCGTGTCGTGGCTACGCAGGAGTCGTCAATGGCGAATGGCATTTCCCGGCGGCATTTCTTCTTCGGCACGCTTCTGGCCGGCGTCATCCCGCGTGGCGGGTTTGGCAGCAGCGTCTCACTCAAGGCGCTGGGCTACCAGTCGCCCAACGAAAAGATGCACATTGCCGGGATCGGGGCCGGCGGCCGGGCCTTGAGCGTGCTGGGGGGCTGTGACTCCGAGCACATCGTCGCCCTGGCCGACGTGGACTGGGCGCGGGGAGCGGAGGGCTTCACGCGCTGGCCGGACGCCACCCGCTACAAGGATTTCCGGCAGATGCTCGACAAGGAGAAGTCGATCGACGCGGTCACCGTCGTCACGCCGGATCACATGCACGCGACGCAGGCGCTCTGGGCCATGCAGCGGGGGAAGCACGTCTACGTCGAGAAGCCCCTTACACGAACGGCCTGGGAAGCACGTACGCTCACGCAGGCGGCGGCAAAGTACAAGGTCGCGACGCAGATGGGCAACCAGGGGTATTCCCACGAAGCCACGCGTGTGGCCTCCGAGATCATCTGGTCGGGGGAGATCGGCGACGTGACCGAGGTCCATTCGTTTCGCGGCAGGGCGAGCTGGCCGCAGGGGATGCAGACGCTGCCCCCGGCAGAGCCGGTTCCGGAGACGCTCGACTGGGATCTCTGGCTCGGAGGCGCAGCCTTCCGCCCCTACACCTCCGGCGACGAGGCCTACCGCACTGAGTACACCCAGCAGTTCGGGTTCTACCTGCCGTTCAATTGGCGCGGGTTCCACGACTTCGGAACCAGCCTGATTGGGGACTGGGGCATCCATCAGCTTGGCCCTGCCAATCTCGCGCTGAGGCTCGGCAGCCCTGTGAGTGTCGAGTGCATTACGAAGGGGGAGGGTGAAAGCCCGTATACATTCCCCCGCGGGGGTGTTGCGATCAAGTGGGAGTTCGCCGCTCGGGAGAACATGCCGCCCGTGACGGTGTACTGGTCTGACACCGGAGAGATGTACACGCCGCCCGGTATGACGGTGGACGAGATGCGTCAGATTCCCGGGACGGGTCCTGAACTCGAGGGGGCCGGTGGAGCCGGCGGTGCGGGACGCGGCGGCCGCGGGCAGGCCGCGGGCGGTGCGGCAGATGCACCCGGCCAGGGG
>JACCXG010000072.1 GCA_013697225.1 Acidobacteriota bacterium | reverse complement strand
TTGCAAACACGGATCGCGCCAGACCCGCTCGTGCTCGAAGGCCATGCGTTCACGACCGGCGTCATCCCGCTGGAAAGCTTTGAGCGCGCGGCGATTCCCACGGAGATGCGCCCCGGGGTCGGATGCGACCTGTCCGGGCTCTCCCCAGGCAAGCGAGGCGCAGCTCAACTCTTGGACGACGGGGAGCATGAGCTTGCGACCTGCTACGCCGTCGAGAATCTCGGGTTGGTGGTGATCGCGTCGTGCAGCCATCGCGGCGTGCTGAACTCTGTTCGGCAGGCGCAGGCAGTCTCCGGGATCAGTAAGGTACATGCCGTGGTCGGCGGATTTCATCTGGTGCGCCCGAGGACCGAGGACGAGGCGCGCCGGACCGTCGCCGAGTTTGCGCAGATCAACCCGACCTACATCGTCCCGATGCATTGCACGGGCGAGGTGTTCATTGCCGAGGCGCTCCGACGGATGCCGGAAAAGGTGATCCGACCCTACGTCGGGAACAAGCTCGTGTTCAGCGCAGCCTGAAGCTACCGATGGAGCAACGCTGCCGATCAGCGTCCGTTGCGGGGTGCTCGGAACGATGATGGCGCGCGATCGCAGGGGCTGTCGTAAGCGACGGTAGAATATGACAGTGCCAACAGGTAAGCCGCGCACGGCGACCGCAAACGACACCCCTGATCTTACGCCCGAACAGCAGGAGTGGGTACGCCACTCAGAAGCGCTCTGGCGGAAAGCGCACCGCGTCGCTGCTGCGCACCCCGAGCACGATCCGTCCGACGTCTATCATGCCCTTCGCGCGCTCGAGCGGACCCCGACCGAGCGCCTGCGCGCCGGACTGCAACGTGGAAGACTTCGCACTTACTCCCGCTGAACGGAGATTGTTCGAGGCCTTCGAAGAACGAGGGGTGCGATTCCTCGTCATCGGGCTCAGCGCAGCCGTACTGGAGGGAGCGCCGGTCGCGACTCAGGATATCGATCTCTGGCTCGAGAGGATTGACGAGCGAGTCGCTCAAGCAGCCGCCGATGCGAAGGGATTCTGGATTTCGGGCTTCGGCCTGCAGCCTCCAGCATTCGGCGGAGCGGACCTCGACCGGATCGACGTCGTCCTGACTGCCCACGGCCTGAATGACTTCGCTACTGAATACGAGGGCTCCGTTGTCCGCGAGGTCGACGGAATTTCGCTTCACGTTCTGCCACTGGAACGTGTCATAGCAAGTAAACGAGCCACCAGACGCCCCAAGGACCTCGCCGCGCTTCCGGCGCTTGAAGCAACTGTCGCAGCCCGGGCCGAATCGAACGAAGCCTAACAAGCGCTCGTCCCCATACGGATGCGATTCGCCGCGACCGCGCAGCCGACTGCCCCGAGCGCGTAGAGGTCGCTCCGCGGATCGCCCGACTCGGGCGATGTCAGCGACTCCGGCGACAGGTACAACGGTGTTCCAGTCAGGACGCCGGGCATCGACATCGTCAGCCGTGGATCGTCGGTCCGATCGGCTTCACCGGACCGAAGTCCACCACTTTGGCGACGTCCGGCTCGCCGCCGCGTTCGGTGAGGATGATGTTCACCGGCTTGATGTCGCGGTGCACGAGGCCGCGCTCGTGCGCTTCGGCGAGCGCCCCGCACACCTGGTCGAGGATCGCGAGGACCCGTCCGGCGGGCTGCGCTCCGTACGTGCGGACGAGATCCTCGAGGTTGATCCCGTCGAGGTACTCCATCGCGCAGTAGAAGACGCCCTCGCGCTCATCGTCCGTTGCTCCCGATGGCAGCGCCCGTGCGACCTCGACTTTCACGATCTGATCCTCGCGTCAGTGGCGACTTCTCTGAAGTGGTCGATCGGCCGGTGGGCCGGATCAACCATGCCCTGGCTCACGCCACATGATGATGCCGCTGAATGCCCCCGATCGTCACCTTCAACGCCCGTTCAACCTTGGCAGACGCGGACGGGCTCGGCTCGTCCGGCATCCACGTCCCTCGTGCCAGCGAGTTGGCAGCCGGCCGCGCTTCAGACGGAGTTTGGCAGCCGGCGTTCGAAGTCGGCCTCTCAGCCCGCCGGAACGGGACCTTACGCGGAGGCCAGAACGCTGTCGATCTGCCCCATGGCGGCTCGAAGAAACCGCTCGAGCGGTCGCCGTTCGGGCCAGTCATCTGGTACTCGGAGCGGCCACCCACGACGAAATCGTGCCGCACGAATGTGGCAGGCCACTCCGGCGGCCCCCAGAAACGCTCCAGCTGGCGCGGATCAGCGTAGGCGGCCCAGACGCGG
>JACCXG010000413.1 GCA_013697225.1 Acidobacteriota bacterium | reverse complement strand
GGAGTACGGCGAGAGCTGGCACAAGGCGGGAATGCTGGAGAACAAGCCGAGGGTCTACGAGGATTTCATTGCCGTCGCCGAGCACCTCGTGCGCGAGAAATACACGTCTCCCTCACAACTGGCGATGATGGGCGGGTCCAACGGCGGGCTGCTCGTGGGTGTCGTGATGCAGCAGCGCCCTGATCTGTTTGCTGTGGCGCTGCCGGCGGTCGGTGTGCTGGACATGCTCCGGTACGACCAGTTCACCGGCGGCCGTGCCTGGGTCAGCGAGTACGGGTCGGCCGCGGATCCGGAGGCGTTCAAGTTCCTGATCCGGTACTCCCCGCTGCACAACGTGAACCCGGGCACCTGCTATCCGTCCACGCTCATTACCACGGCCGATCACGACGACAGGGTGGTGCCGAGCCATTCGTTCAAGTTCGCCGCCGCCATGCAGCGGGCGCAGGGGTGCGCCAGGCCCATCCTGATCCGTGTGGAGACTGCGGGCTCACACGGCTATCGCCCGACAGACCGCCGAATCGCGGAGCTTGCCGATCAATGGGCATTCACAGGGGCGCATCTGGGCATGACCCCCTGAATCCTTTGTGTGCTCACCGCGGCAGCGCGCGGAGGTCCCGGTACCGTTCGAAGAGCTGCCGCTGGCGCGTGTCGGGGGGCACCTCGTGTCCCTTGATGAACACGTGCTCCGCCGTGGTCATCAGCTCGAAGGGATCTCCGGACCAGATCACCACGTCGGCATCCTTGCCAGCTTCAAGCGATCCCGTCCGGTCGGCGACCCCCCATATCCGCGCGGGGACGAGGGTGACCGATTGCAGCGCGGCATCGCGATCCATCCCGTACGCCACCGCGTTGCCTGCTTCCTGCCGCAGATTCCGTGAATTGTGCGTGTCGAATGTGGCAAGCGCCAGGGTCACGCCCGCGCGCGACAGCCGTGCCGCGTTCTCGAGCGTTGCGCCGAGCGAATCGAAGGCGGGCAGGTTGGTCAGCGGCTTCACCACGACAGCCACGTTCCGCTTCGCGATTTCCCCAGCCACCATCCAGCCTTCGGCGGCCCCCAGCAGCACCACGCGAAGGGTGAACTCCTCCCCGAGACGCATGGCGGCCAGCAGGTCGCTCGCCCGGTTGGCGTGGATCGCGAGCGGCACCTCACCCTTGAGCACGGGCTGGAGAGCCTCGAGGTCCAGGCGGGACGTCGCGTAATCGCGGCGCTGCGCAGCGTTGAACGCCGTGCGGTTTCGTGAGTAGTCGGCGGCATCCTGGAGGATCTCCCGCAGCCTGAGGATTGCAGTCGACCGCGAGCCTCCCGCCACAGCCGACCCCTGCTGTCCGAGCAGTGCCACCATGGCGGCCGGCGCGCGGCTCACGCTGTCTGGCACCTGCGCGCCGCTCAGCTCCATGACCGCACCCTGCCCCACGAGGACGTTGCCGGTGGCCTCCGGTATCACGAGGGTCCGGGTGACCCCCTCGACGCGGGTCACCGGAATCACCGTGGAGTTGCCGTTGAACGCATCCACAACGGTGAACGCCGCACTCACGCGCGGGTCGGTCGTACGCTGGTCCGCAGTCCCCTGCGCCGACAACGGAATTTCAACGATCCCGATCTGCGTTGCGGAATCGAGCAGTCCGGGGGTGACGGTCTTCCCCGCGCCGTCGATCACTCGCGCTCCTACCGGGGGCTGCACGCTCGGGCCAACGGCGGTGATCCGCCCGCCACGCATCACGAGCGTCCCACGCTCTATCGCCGGGCCCGACGCCGGCAGGATGCGCGCATTGACGATGGCGACTGCCGGACGGGCGGCTTCGGGACCCGGCGCGGCCGGGGCCTGAGCGGGTGTGGCCGTCTTCGGCGAAACCTGCGGCTTTGTTTCCTGTTGCTGAACCGAAGGGCGCTCAAGCGGCTCTGCGCCCTGCGTTGCGGAGGGCTGCGAGACGTTCGCGAGCAGGGCCGTCGAGAAGAGCGCAGCCACGAGCGCCAGTGCGGGGCCGTTCATCGCGCACCCTCCGGCAGAATGCCGAGAGAGAAGTCACGCCGCGGCCCGCTGGACGGATCGCTGCGGTCGAACAGCAGCGCGCCGTCGATGAAGACCCGCTCTGCACGGCTGTAGACGCTGAACGGATCCCCGGACCAGATCACCACGTCCGCGT
>JACCXG010000399.1 GCA_013697225.1 Acidobacteriota bacterium | reverse complement strand
CGTTCGATCGTCGTCCAGCGATTCAACTGAGCTTGCGACGGTGCCGCCGCGGCCGAGCAGAATCCTCACCAGCCGGGCACCCGTTTCCGTACGCTGGATCGCGATGAGGGAGCCGCCATACCAGCGGATCCGCTGAAGGCCTTCCAGCGTGACGTCCGGGGCGGCGCGGATCTCGGTGAGCCGCCCGGTTCGGAGATCCGCGCGCGTGAGGCCGGCGTCGTGAGCGATGTAAGCGACGTCCCCGGCTGCCGTCACGCTGGAGGGGGCGGCCGCTCCGAGCCGGATCTCCCGCTCGAGGGCGCCGCTGGCGGGGTTCATCCGCAGCAGGCGGGAGCTCGCGGAATCGGCCAGCAGCAGCGTCCCGCCGTCGGTGACCGCAATGTCGCTGAAGAGGGCGGGAAGGAGATCGGCGGGGATGTCCCTCCGGCTCAACGCGCGCCCGGACACGAGCTGCAGTTTGTGAATGGAAGCGGCGCCATCAGCCGCGTTGCTCGTCACCCACAGGTCGCCACGCCGGCCGTCGATTGCCAGTGCTGTGACCGTGCCGAACCCCGCGGAGGCGGGCCCTGCCAGATCGTTGACGTGGCTGAACACGTCATCGGCCACGATCAGCTTGTTGGCGCGGCGGTCGGCCAGCACGAATCGCTGAGAAGCGCTGTCGTAGGCCAGCGCCACGCCGTCTATGCCGAGGGCTGGAAGGCGCAGGGCCTCTCCGCCGCGTGCAGGTGCAGCCGCGGCGCGGGCCGCCGGCACCGTGCTTCGAGCCACCGGTGCACCCGCCTTCGGGGCCCCTGCAGTGGCCTCCTTTTCGGCAGGCGCAGCCCTCGCCGGAGGTGGAGGATCTGCACGGATCACGGCTTCAGCCGTGCGTCCCTCAGCGGCGGACAGCAGCAGCGCCTCGACATCGGACCAGCCAGAGAGCGCACGTACACGCGCAAAGTCCTCGTGCTCGCGGGCCTCTGCGACGGCGCCCATCGACGCCAGCCGCCGCAGCATGACCAGCGCGTCGCCCGGCCGCCCGCTCAGGCTCTGTGCGCGCGCGAGCAGGTACATCAGCTCCGGATCGTTCGGCCGCCCTCGCTGCACCGCACGCCACGCGAGGTCGTGAAAGCTCTCGTAATTCTTGCGGGAAGCTGCCTCGAGTGCCGCCTCCCGGCACGACGTCAGATCAGCACACCCGGTCGTCTGTGGCATACCGCTGAGCAGGAGGACGAACGGGAGGACCAGGGGGAGAGGGACCGCCAGAAGCATTGCTGGAGATCCTACATTGTTCGAGAGGAACCATCAGGAACCAGGAGCCGTTGCCCGTTGCCACCCGAGCCGGAGCATGGGGGCGGCAGCTTGTCGGCCCGGGGCTTCAGAACCGCGTCACGGCGCGCTCGACCTCGGCAAATACATCATCAGGAGTCCAGCCGGCGGCGCGGAGATCGCGGACGCCGACGTCCAGGTCGGACTTGCTCAGTTTCTGGTCTGCTGACTTCATGACGAGCGGATGGTGCAGGAAGGTGGCTGGAGTGGGCCGACCAAGAAGACGCGCCACCTGGATCTGGCGCCCGGTGGATGCAAGCAGGTCGCGGCCACGGATGACGAGGTCGATGCCCATGGCGTGGTCGTCAACCGCCGCGGCAAACTGGTAGGTCCAGTTCCCGACCCGGTCGCGAATCAGCATGTCGCCGCATTGCAGGAACGGCGCCTGCACCTGCGGCCCGAGCAGACCGTCGTCGAACGCCTCGGCCTCCTGGGGGAGTGCGACACGGAGGCCGTAACCCTCAGCCAGCGGCAGGCCGAGATCGCGGCAGGTGCCGGGGTATACGCGCTCGATGCCTCCAGGCGCCTCGCCCGCGGCAAGCGCCCGGCGCGAGCAGCCGCAGGCGTAGACGAGTTTCCGCCCGAGCAGCAGCTGGAGCGCCCCCTCGTATACCGCCTCCCTGTCGCTCTGGCGGCCTTCGCAGCGGCCCTCGCGGAATTCAGCCGTGGGATGCACGTCGGGAGCGAAGCCCAGCCAGTCAAGGTCGTCGAGAATGCCGGCTTCGAACGCGGGTCGCGAACGTTCCCGGTCGTGGTCCTCGATGCGGAGCACCACACGCGCGCCGAGCGCGTGCGCCGCGTTCCACACGTGGAGAGCGTTCAGTACATGTCCGAGGTGCAGCCATCCTGTGGGAGCTGGTGCGAAGCGGGTGCACGAGCCCTGCAGCGGGGCGGTCGGAGGCGGCGGGAAAGGGTAGCGCACCCTCACGGCGCTGATTATCTCCCGCCGCGGTTCTGATACAGAATGCAGGGCAGGAGGCTTGAGCACAGCATGGAGCTTGGACTCACCGGCAAGGTGGCCATG
>JACCXG010000397.1 GCA_013697225.1 Acidobacteriota bacterium | reverse complement strand
TTCGGCGGTGATCCCGGCGTGCTTGGACGCACGCTGACGCTGCACGAGCGGGCCCTCACCTATACCGTCGTCGGCGTTGCACCGCCGGGTCTCGAGTATCCGTCCGGTGCGGAATTCTGGGTGCCGCTCAGACCCTTCGCCCAACTGGAAGCGGTGCCGCTCGGGCGGCTCGCCGCCGGCGCGACGCCGGCGCAGGCCGCCGCGGAGCTGCGCGCGTCGTTTCAACGCGACGCCTCGGTCACGTGGCGCGATCTTCGCGCCGTGGCGACGCCGCTGCGGGACGTGGTGATCGGCAACGTCGGGCCGGCGCTGCGCCTGCTCACCGCTGCGGCGGCGCTCCTCTTGCTCATCGGCTGCTTCAACGTCGCCAACCTGCTGCTCGCACGAGCATCGGGCCGGATGCACGAAATCGCCGTCCGGCGCGCGCTTGGTGCGAGGCAGGGGCGAATCGTGCGCCAGCTCCTGACCGAGAGCGGTTTGCTCGCCCTCGCAGGCGGGCTTTTGGGTACCGTGTTCGCGGGAGTCATGGTCAATGGCCTGGTCGCGCTCGCACCGCCCGAACTGCCGCGGCTCGAAGAGATTCGCCTTGCCAGCCTGCCTCTCCAATGGGCGGCCGGAATCTCCGTCGCCGCTGCGCTGATGTTCGGCCTCGTCCCCGCGTTGCTTGCGTCGGCCTCGGTGGCCTCCGCAATTCGGCCCGGTGATCGATCCGCCACCGAGTCGATGCCCCGGCGCCGCCTGCAGGACGCGCTGATCGTCCTGCAGATCGGATTGGCCATCGTCGTGCTGGCGACCGCCGGGCTGCTCGGACGAAGCCTCCTCCACCTGCAACGTGTGGATATGGGCTTCACCGCGGAGCGAGTCGCGATCGTCGAGTTGGCCTGGCCCGACGCCAAGTACGACAGCCCTGACAAGGTGCGCGGCTTCTACGAGCGTCTCCTCCCGCGGCTCGAGGTGCTCCCAGGTGTCGTGTCGGTGGCGCCGACGCACCTGATGCCGTTCGAGGGGGCGACGGGAGGGATCGACGGGCGGTTCGTCGCCGATGGAACGGCGACGATGGATGCGGCGACCGCTCAAATGCTCAGCATGGAAATCGTGGGCACCGGCTACTTCGGCACGCTGGGCATTCCGCTCCTCCGGGGCCGTGCGTTCACGGATGCGGATCGTGAGCACACGTCGCGCGTGATCGTCGTGTCGGAGGCGGTGACGCGCGTCATGTGGCCGGGCGGGGAACCGCTCGGAAGACGCCTCGCCATGGGGCAGCCGCAGGGGCCAGAGGATTGGTGGACCGTCATCGGCGTTGTCCCCGACACCCGCTATCGCGAGATGCGCGAGCCGACGCCGACCGTGTACCTGTCCACGAGCCAGTTCATCAGCCAGTTCGTGAGCGTCAGGCGAATCGCCATCCGAACCGCCGGCGAGCCGGCTGCCGTTCTCCCGTTGGTTCGTCATGCGGTCCAGGAGATGGATCCTGATACGTTCGTCGCGAGTGCGCACACCATGGAGGGTCTGCTGGGGCGAGAGCTCGCGCAGCCGCGTCTCAGCACGGCGCTGCTCGGCGTGTTCGGGGTCGGCGCCCTGGTGCTCGCGGGCGTCGGGCTGTACGCGATGCTCGCCTACTTTGTCCGGCGACGCACCCGGGAGCTGGCGATCCGCCACGCCCTCGGTGCGACACCATTCCGTCTGCGCGTGCTCGTCATGCATCAGGCATTGACGCTCGCGGGGACCGGTGTCCTGTTCGGCGTGGCGGCGCTGCTCGCCGGAGGCCAGTTGCTCGAATCGCTCCTCTTCGAAGCCGGCCCTGCGGATCCGACGACGCTTGCAGCCGTGGCATCGATCGTCGTGACGGTGGCGCTCGCCGCGTCCTACTGCCCCGCACGGCGGGCGATGCGGGCCGATCCCGCGGTAGTGCTGCGGCAGGAGTGATCCGGAACGCACATCGAGCAAGGTTTGTCTTCCTCGTTGCCTTTCTCATGGCTCAGCTCCGTGCCGCGCAGCTCCCCGGCACACGACCTGTCCTCCCGGCTCAGTGCGCGTATCGTCATGAATCCCAGCGGCCGCGGCAAATGAGGTCTGCCCTGCCGGATGCCGAGGCGCGAAGCTTCTCGAGCACGCAAACGGATGCCGTGTTACCGACGTCCGTGCTCGCCCGAGGAAGCTTGGGCCATCCGCTGCCTCCTGCTGGAGCGACTCGAGGCGCATGAGGCAGTTCGTCCGTCTGGAGTGGCCTCAGACGTGCCGCAGGGAGAGAACCGGGGTGCCGGGGCGGCTGTACCCCTTCCGACGGCCGACCCGGGGCTAGAAGTGGCACATACGTCGCTGAAGACAGCCTTGGGTCGGACTTCACAGGCCTTCCGGCGGAGCCGCCCCGGCAGACGCCGCAACCGTGAGGTGATCCTCCGGTGAACGGCCACTACACGTGGTGCATCCCGTGCCGCGCGATACGCCAGGCCGCACCCGTGCCCGACGG
>JACCXG010000383.1 GCA_013697225.1 Acidobacteriota bacterium | reverse complement strand
GCGGCATCGTCGGGTACGGCCTCGAGTTCAACGATCAGGACTTCTACCGGGATTCAGGCCAGGTCGGCTACAACCTGACGTTCGGCACCCGCGTGACTCACGAACTGCACGTCGGCTATCAGCGCTACGGCGACCGTGAGGACCTCGTCCGCAGCTCGAACGGGTGGGGCGCGATCACGGTGCCTGGCGGCCGCACGAACTTCCAGGGCACCCCTATCTTCTACACCGCACGGTTTCAGCAGCAGGGAACCGGCCAGGCAGCGCCGATCCGGTCACGGTACGGCTCGCAGAGCATCGAGTTCAACGACACGATTCGCTGGAGGAACTGGACGTTCAATGCCGGCGTGCTGGCCAGCAACGACAAGCTCTACGGCCAGGGCCTGCGTGAGGACGCGTCCACGCTCTCGGGCTACGTTGCAGCGCCAGGGAACA
The DNA here is from genome assembly GCA_013697225.1 of Acidobacteriota bacterium. Lineage (GTDB taxonomy): Bacteria > Acidobacteriota > Vicinamibacteria > Vicinamibacterales > 2-12-FULL-66-21 > JACCXG01. Next base: position 1,599 of record JACCXG010000383.1, on the reverse strand, counting down.
AGTACGAGATGTACGAGGTTCCATTCAGCAAGATGCTCCAGCCGCGGCTGGGAGCCACCTGGGCGTACAACGGGCAGGACACGGTTTACGCGGCCTACTCCCGGTACAACCCGGCCGCAAGCTCGCTGCCGCGCGCCGCCTCGTGGGACCGCAACCTGATCGGGACCTTCATCGATGCGCACTTCGATCAGAGCGGCGCCCTGTTTGCCGCCGTTCCGGTCGGCTCCTCGTCCGGCAAGCTGTTCGTCGACGATATGACCCCGCGCACGATCGACGAGTTCCTCCTGGGCACGGCACGCCAGCTTCGGCCCGCCTGGTCGGTGAGGCTGTACGGCCGCTATCGGGAAGGCAGCCATTTCTGGGAAGACACGAACAACAACGCGCGCATTGCGTTCAACCCGCCCGACGGGATTCCGCGGGAGCTGTACATCCCGGACCTCGCCGCACGCCTGGCGCAGATCGGCAGCGGATCCACCTACGTGATCGCCGAGCTCGATGGCGCCTACACGAAGTACCACGAGGCGACGCTCGAGTCGGAGTGGCGTGGCGACCGCGCGTTCGTCCGCGGCTCCTACACCTGGAGCCGGTACTACGGGAACTTCGACCAGGACAACACCACCACTAACAACGACGACAACATCTTCATCGGCTCATCGTTCATCGCCGACGGTGCCGGGCGCCAGCTGTGGGACAACAAGGAGGGGCGCCTCCGTGGAGACCGCCCCCACATGCTCAAGCTGTATGGCTACTACTCGCTGGCCTGGAATGCCACGGCGGGAGCCTTTGTCGTGGCACAGTCCGGCCACCCGTGGGAGGCGTGGAGCTATCTGCCATACGTTCCGCTGGTCGGCACCAGTACGAGCGATGCAAATCGGTATGCGGAGCCGGCCGGATCCCGCAGAACCGACCCGCACTGGCAGGTGGACCTGAACTACACCCAGAACTTCCGGCTTGGCGATCGCCTGAACCTGCAGCTTGCGGGCGATCTCTTCAACGTGTTCGACAGACAGACCGGCTACAACCCGCAACCGAGCGTGCAGAACTCCGCTTTCGGCGAGCCGCGGCACTACTACGACCCCCGACGTTTCCAGCTCGCCGCCCGGCTCCGGTTCTAGGGACGGATCCAATGACTGAGAGGGAGGAGGGGGCCCTTTTCCCTTTTCCCTTTCTCTCACCGCCCCCGCAAGTCCCCGCGCAGTAGCGTCATCGGCCCGAACACCGGTGTCCCGAGCCGGCCGGCGTCCACACCAATCGTCCCCTCGAGACGATAGGGCACCGGTTCCCGCCGCGCGGCGCGCCTGGCGACATCCGCGAGCCCCGGCAGATCCGAGAAGCTAATCGACAGCTCCACAGGCACAATCGACTGCTGCCCTGCGCCAAGGGGGAGCCCGAGCGGGAACGCAGCGGCCGCCGCACGGTGCCCTTCCAGGAACAGCGTTCCGTCGAGCGTCCCGAGCGTCAGCCCGAAGGCATTGGGATTGGTCACCTCGGTCCACAGCCGGACCACTGCGCCCCCGAACGGCCGGCCCGCTGAGGGAGGCTGCAGCGTAACCTCCGCAGGCTGATCACGGGCCTCCGTAAAGCGCGGCGGCTGTACCA
>JACCXG010000380.1 GCA_013697225.1 Acidobacteriota bacterium | reverse complement strand
TCCAGTCTTCCCTGGCGCTCCCTGACGGAAGCAAGCGCCTCGACCGCCGGCAGCCGCTCAGGCGAGTCGGCAACGATCCGCTCGAGCATCGGCACTGCCCGCTCCCACTCCGCCCCTCGCGCGTAGTGCAGCGCCAAATAGGTCCTTACGTCAGGCGAGTTCGGCGCGATCTGCCCCGCGCGTCTGAAGGCGGCGACCGCCTGCTCGTTCTGCCCCAGCGCGGAATGAGCGGTTGCCAGTCGCAGGGCGGCGTCGAGGTTGTAGGGATCCGCCTCCTGAATCTTTCTGAGGAGCGGAATCACTTCAGCGTACCGCTCCTGCACGAACAACCCTGAAGCCTTCTCCATGACCTCGAACAGGTGCACCATGTCAGCGGGGCGCGGGGCGTCCTTCCTCACGACAGGCGGAGTGCTGGCCCCGATGTACCCGAGGCTTGCCAGCCTGCGGCGCGCGTCCTCGTCCAGGCCCTCCGGCGCACTTGCCGAATCGGGCGACGGAATCGGATAGTCCTCCAGCGCCATCCGGAGCGTTGACGGCAGGTTTGCTCCCCCGCCAAGGTTCTTCGTCTCCCGCGGATCCGCCTGCAGATCGTACGCCTCCAGCCGGCCTGCAAGGATGGCTTTGAGGCTGCCCTCGACCGCCATCACCTGCGGCTGCCAGCCGTACCCCAGGAACGGCTTCATCGCCTCGGCGAGGACGACCTCTGGCTCGGCGGCGCGAAGGCTGTTGGCGCTCTCGATCCCGGCAAGATCGAGCACGGTGTGGAAGACCCTCCGGATACTCACCGGCGTCTCGCTCACGCCGGAAGCTATGCCCGGCCCCGCAATCACCAGCGGCACCAGCATCGTCGGGTTGTACAGGAGATGCCCGTGCTGGAGCTCGCCATGGTCCCCGAGCGCCTCGCCGTGATCGCCGACCACCATGATGGCAGCCGGCCGGTTCGCCTGAGACGTCTGCCGCTCGAAGGCCTCGACCAGGCGGCCAAGCTGGCCGTCCATGGCTGCCACCTCGCCGAGGTAGGGGCGATCCTTGTAGCGGCTCCGATATGGCTCGTCTGGAAGGTAAGGCGTATGTGGATCGAAGAAGTGAACCCAGAGAAAGAGCGGCCCTTCTCCCGGGTGCGCCATGAACGCGAGCGCGCGGTCAGTGGTCTCGGTGGAGGTCCGCTCGACCCCTCCCGCCGGCGCCTCGTCATCGTAGGTGTCGAAGCCGCGCGCCAGGCCGAAGCGGCGCGCGAGCACGTAGGACGAGACGAAGGCGGCCGTCCGGTAGCCCTCCTGCCGCAGACGTTCGGCAAGGACCGTATGGGTGGCGGCCAGGAAGCGGGCGTTCTCGTGCACCCCGTGTCCGCCCGGGTAGAGCCCGGTCATCATCGAGGCATGCGACGGCAGGGTTTCGGGTGCGGTGGCGTACGCCTGGCGGAAACGCAGGCCACGCGCGGCCAGCCCGTTGAACGCCGGCGTCTCCACCCCGGCCGCCTCCGGCCCCATGGCATCCGCACGAGTCGTATCGAGCGTCACGAGCAGGATTGAAGGGGAGGGGCCCGGGCTGCGGGAGCAAGCAGCCATTCCCGCAAGAATGGCAGCAAGAATCCACAGGGCCAGACCCCTCGTCCGCACTCGAAAGAGATGTTCCGACATGCGCCACTCGGGAGGGGGGCCGCCGCGCTGCTGCAGCGGAAGACTAGTGAACGTGGCCACCATTGAGTATAGGCTGCGCCCGGCCGCCCGGTGCTACTCTAAGGGCCGATGAAACGGGCGGGGGCTGTATCACTCCCCTTCGACGAAGTCGATGAGCCCCACGGCGGCTCATTCGAAGGGCTTCTGGCGCAGTTCGCCGGCGAGGGAGCACGGACTGTCGTCCAGGCGCTGACCGTCTCCACAGGTCCTGCCGGATCGGTGACGGTGCCCCTCTACATCAACGAGTTCTGGACGGCCAGGCAGCGGGCGGCGCACAGCCTGCACGAAGTCTCCTACCGCGCGTGCTTCAAGCCGCAGCTTCCCCGATTCTTCATCGAACGCCTCACGGCTCCAGGGGACGTCGTCTACGACCCGTTCATGGGGCGTGGGACGACGCTGGTCGAAGCCGCGCTGCTGGGCCGCCAGGCGTACGGGTGCGACGTCAATCCGCTGAGCCGTGTGCTCTGCGAGCCGCGACTGGCTCCGCCGGAAATCAGTGGCGTGAGGGAGGCCCTCGCCGGGGTGGATTTCACCGACGCCGGCGATCTGCCCGATGACCTCCTGGTCTTCTACCATCCCGAGACACTCCGCCAGATTTGCGCGCTGAGGAAGTACCTGTTGACCAGGGAGCGCCTGGGCGTGCTGACCGCCGCGGATCGGTGGATCCGGATGGTCGCCGTCAACCGGCTCACCGGCCATTCCAGCGGGTTCTTTTCCGTCTATACGCTCCCCCCGAATCAGGCGGTCTCTGCGCGGTCGCAGGCGAAGATCAATGCGCGACGTGGTCAAA
>JACCXG010000365.1 GCA_013697225.1 Acidobacteriota bacterium | reverse complement strand
GGGTACATCGCCGTCGAGTGGTGGGAAGACGACTGGACCGCGATCCGCTACGCCACCAACAAAGGGGTCATCGTTGTCGAGGCTGCCGGGAACGGAGCAGAGAACCTGGACGACGGGCTCTATGCGGTGCGGCCAGCGGACTTCCCCGCTACATGGACGAACCCGTTCAACCGCGCCAACCGGGATTGCGGCGCGGTCGTCGTCGGTGCAGGTGCCCCGCCGCCAGGCACCCACGGCCGCGACCATGGTCCGGATCGCTCCCGGCTGGACTTCTCGAACTTCGGCGCCTGCGTCGATGCGCAGGGCTGGGGCCGCGAGGTGACGACCGCCGGATATGGCGTGCTGCAAGGCGGCTCGGATGAGAACCTGTGGTACACCGATCGCTTCAGCGGCACCTCCAGCGCGTCACCCATCGTCGTGGGTGCTGTCGCGTCGATGCAGGGCAACCGCAAGGCCAAGGGGCAGGCGCTGTACACGCCGGCACAGGTGCGCAGCAAGCTGCGGACGAGCGGCTCTCCGCAGACCGACGCGCCGGGGCGGCCCGCCACGCAGCGCATCGGCAACCGCCCGAACCTGAAGACGCTTCTCGGCTTCGTGAAGCCGGTGAAGGAAATCATCAAGGACAAGGAGTTCAAGGAGGGCAAGGAAGGAAAAGAAACGAAGGAATTCAAAGAGAAGGTCGAGATCAAGGAGAAGGTCGAAATCAAGGAGCAGCTCGAGAAGCAGGTGGACAAGCAGTTCGACAAGCAGGTCGAGAAGCAACTCGAAAAGACGAGGGAGGTCGGTGGCTTCGGCTCGTCCGTGCCGCAGGCAGGATCCGTCGAAGGGAGGCTCTTCGCGCTGGAGTCGGCGATCACGCAGATCGCGCACTTCATCTCGGGCGAGCTCCGGCCGGATCTCTCGCAGGGCGCGCTCTCCGGCGAGGCCGACGCCGCGCAGGGGCTCGATGCCGCCGGCGCCTCCGCCAAAGCTGCAAAGGACAACAAGGACGTGGAGAAGCTCGGCGAACGCTAGCCCCGTGTGGCTCCTGCTCTGTTCCTCTGATGACCACCCCGCGCTCTGGGCCGCACGCCGGCTCGGGGCGCGGGGCCTCTCTCCCCTCCTCGTGCTCACGCCGGAACTGCTCCACTACAGCTTCAAGTGGAGCCACCGGCTCGGGAACACCGATCACCCGTCGATCGAGTTCACGCTGGCCGACGGCCTTCGGGTGCGGGGTGAAGAGATCCGGGGCGTGCTGAACCGGATGCCGGTGCTCCCCTCCCGCCTGGTGAGCGGGCTGCCCGCCGCCGATCGCGCGTATGCCCTTCAGGAATGGGCCGCCCTTCACATCAGCTGGCTGTCGTCTCTCCAGGTTCCCGTCCTGAACCTCCCCGTCGTGAACGGGCTCGGGGGGGCCTGGCATTCACACGCACAGTGGACGTGGTTCGCCGCGCGCGCCGGGCTGGCAACGCCCCCCTTCCGTGAAGAGCCCGCTTCCCCCCTGCAGCGGCCGACGCCCATCCTTGCGCCTGGCGGTTCATGTCAGGCCTTCGTCGTAGACGGGGAGGTGGCGGGCAACGATCTTCCCGCTCATGTGCGGAACGGACTCTGTCGGCTTGCGGAGCTGGCCCGGATCCGCCTGATTGGGGTCAGCCTTGAACCGGGCACGCATCGCTTCCTCGGGGCGACGCCCCGGCCTGACCTGCGGCTCGGCGGCGACGCGCTTCTCGACGCACTTTCCAGGGCACTTTCCGTTGGCTGATCCGGTTCTCCTCTGCGGAATTCCGAGCGAATCACCCCTGGCGCTCGTGCGGGAGCGCCTCATCTCCATGGGCGCCCGGCACGTTGTTCTCTCGCAGCGACGCTTCGAGGAGTTGCCGTTCCTGTTCGAGATCCGGAACGGGGAGTTGCACGGAAGCGTTCGTGTCGAGGGGGAGAGCTACGCGCTCGCTGATTTCGGCGGCGTCTACACGCGGATGATGGACGACCGGGCGCTCCCGGAGATCGCGGGCGAACCGGAGGGCTCGCCGCGGCGGTCCCTTGCGCGCCGCTGGCACGAGGCGGTCTCGACCTGGTGCGAAATCACGCCCGCACGGGTCGTGAACCGGGCCGCCGCCATGGCCTCGAACGCCTCGAAGCCGTACCAGGCGCAGGTGATCCTCCAGCACGGACTGAAGATCCCGGAGACGCTCATCACGAGCGACCCGGCGCTGGTCCAGGAGTTCAAGACGGAGCATCGCCGCGTGGTGTTCAAGTCCATCAGCGGCATCCGCTCCATCGTCCGCGAGCTGGTCGAGGAGGACAGCGATCGCCTGAACCTCGTACGCTGGTGCCCGGTCCAGTTCCAGCGCTTCGTGGAAGGGCGCAACGTCCGGGTCCATACCGTTGGCGACGAGGTGTTTGCCACCGGCATCACGACCGACGTCGTGGACTACCGCTATGCGGCCAGGCAGGGAGGGGACGCCCTGCTCGAGCCGGTCGAACTTTCGGATCACCTCGCGGGACAATGCCTGGCGCTCGCGCGCGATCTGAACCTGCCGCTGGCCGGCATCGACCTGAAGATCACCCCGGACGACGAGGTGTATTGCTTCGAGGTGAACCCGAGTCCGGCCTACTCGTACTACGAGTCGCACACCGGGCAGCCGATCTCGGCGGCTATTGCACGCTACCTCGCCGGGTAATCGCTACCGGGCGCCGTGGAGCCGCCGCATCATGTCCGGGCGCAGACTCCAGCGGCGGCCCTTCTTCTGCCAGAAGGCCCGCAGCGGGCCCGTCATGGCGGCGTGCTGCCGCGCGCGGCGGCCATCGCTCTCCAGCCGCTTGAAGATGGAGTACCTGACGTTCCCTTCAGGGTCCACGATGACCGTGCTGCCCCCCTGGACCTCGAACAGGCTGCCCGATCGCTCGACCGTGCAGGACTGCGTCACCTCTCCCACGAGATCGAACAGCACCCGGCCATCCGGAGCCGCCCGCCTGGTGACCCGGACTGACTGGACGATTGCCGGCGACGCCTGCACTATTCCCTTTGGCAGCCGGCTGCCGGCGGAAATGAGCTGAAAGTGACGGGCGTGCTCCGGCCGGGTGACGAACGCGCCAAGCGCGTCCGCCTGGCGTGCCAGTTCCTCGGCGCTCGCCGGCTGTCCTGGCTCACCCTCGAACCGCAGGTTCCTGAAGGCAAGTGCCGGGATGTTCAATGCCGCGCCGGGTGGCGCCCACCGGACCGCATCTTCCGTCATGAAGTGCACATGATCGGGGAAGATGCAGCGGCGACGGAACGACCGCATGACCGCCTCGCGGAACCCCCATTTGTCGGTGCGCTCGATGTCGCCGTCGGCGGTGATGAGCGCACGCAGGTACTCGCCGAGCTCGAGGTCAGCCGGCGGACAGTAGTCGATTGCGCGGATGCAGATGTTCAGGAACTGGTTCGCGACGTCCCCTGCTTCCTGGGCGATCGCCTTGATGAGCGGGTCGCTCATACCCGTGTCGCCGAGTGCCGAAGGATCCACCCCCGCAATCTGGAACAGGCGATCGCATTTTCTGCGGACGATCGTGACGAACGCCTCGAACACCGCGGAGACGAGGACGACCAGAGCGCGTGCGCCTCCAGCTTCGGATCGTAGGCGCGCGGACCCTCCTTGTCTGAAGGAGGAACGTCGGAATCGAAGGCGGCGATCCCTTCCACGTCCACGCCCGACCGGAGGGCGCTGGGTGCCCCTTTCCTGGCCCTCGCGTAGCCGAACTCGCGCGCGATGTCGGTCAGCAGCGAAAGCCCGTTCAGGTTCCAGCGGGAATCCCGCAGCGCACGCTCCACGACGTCGGCGTACGTGAAGTGGAGCAGGAGCGCCACCAGATCCGAAAAGCCTTCGTGGAAGGCGGGCACGTCCACATTCGTCGGCTCCATGAACGACGACCGCAGCCCGTCGATCAGCGCGTGCGTCGTCTCATGGACGATGATGTCGTGGCTGAGGGCGGTGCAGACGAGGCCCCTCGTACGGTGAAGCCCGCGGCGCGGCGGCCGGCCTTGAAGTAGCCGAACGACAGATCGCCAGCCTCCCGGCTGTATCCGGCATTCGCTCCCGGCACGAAGGCACGGATGACCAGACGGTGCGAGCCGTCCGGCCCGGGCGGCGTGGCCCAGGCGATCTCGCGCCCCAGCGCGCGCTTGAACACCGCATAGGTCAGGCTCGCGACGGCATAGACCATCTGCAGGTGAAACTGCCCCGCCGCGGGGCTTGGCGAGAGGCCGCTCGAGAGCAGCAAGTGGGGATCGTCGAGGTTCAGCGCCTCTGCGCGCAGCTCCTTCGGCGCTCCGTCGCAGCGGACGTCGAACAGGGCGCCGAGCGGACCGCTCTCGAGCTTCTCGTACGGCACCTGCACGGTGGCGACGCCCCCCAGGCGCGCGGACACGGACGGATCCAGCGTGTAGATGCGCAGCGGCCGGTGGATCGGCGCACGAGGATCCACGCCCGCCTGCCGGACCCGTGCCTGTCGCGAAACCCGGTCGCTGATCTGGTAGAGCTCGACGGGGGAGGCCGCCGGGGTGGTTCGCGTACGAGCCATTCTAAGGAGCCCTCAACAGGCAGACGGTCGCTCGGGTATCCGGACGACAAGCCGATTGGCGGAGTGCTCGACGATCCGGAACCGCACGTTGTCACCTGCATCACGGACCACAATCACCCCCGCTTCCTCACGCCACCGCCCCTGCTGCGGCACGAACCGGTCGTCTGCCCCGCCGGTCATCAGCACGGCCGTGCCGTCGGCGTGCAGCGTGATCCGCTCCCGCGGCCGCCGCGCCAGCGGAATGTCGGAGTCCTCCCGCCTGAAAACCGCGCCGGCTGGCGTGTCCTCCTCGAACACGTGGACCCAGGTGATTCCGGTCAAATGCTCAACTCCCAAAGCCCAACTCCCAACTCCGAATTCCCAACTCCCAAAGCCCAACTCCCGACGCCGACTTGGATCCCCGATGCAATGCGCAGTTGACATGCCGAGGTGGGGAACAGGGGTGCCGCACCGAGTCCCTCGAGATGAGACCGACCGCTGTGAACTCCGTGCCTCCGCGCCTCCGTGATGTGCCCTTCTCCGTGCCCTCCGTAACCTCCGTCGTCCGTGCGTCCGCGATGTGCCCTTCTCCGCGCCCCCGGTAACCTCCGTCTCCGTGCCTCCGCGCCTCCGTGATGTGCCCTTCTCCGTGCCCTCCGTAACCTCCGTTTTCTCGGATCAGATCAGGCCGGCGCGGGCGATTTCGAGCGTCGTGCGCATCCGGAGTACCTGCTGGGAGGTGAACATGAACATGGCCTCGTCGTCCCACGTAATCCATGTAGTTCATGAACATGTCGCCGTTCGGGCCGTTATTGCACGTCACGACGGGCCACGCG
>JACCXG010000341.1 GCA_013697225.1 Acidobacteriota bacterium | reverse complement strand
CTGGCTCTCCCGGCGACGCCGTTCGCCCAGGGGGGCTACTTCGGGCGTAACAAGGTCCAGTACCAGCAGTTCGACTTCCAGGTGCTGAAGACCGAGCATTTCGACATCTACTTCTATCCGGAAGTTGAAGAGGGCGCCCGGATGACCGCGCGAATGGCGGAGCGGTGGTACGCCCGCCTCTCGAAGCTGCTGAACCATGAGCTTCGGGGACGGCAACCGCTGATTCTCTATGCGAGCTCCCCGCACTTCTGGCAGACCAACGCAATCATGGGGGAAATCGGGGAGGGCACCGGAGGGGTCACCGAGGCCTTCAAGCGCCGGGTGGTGCTGCCCATGGCCGGTCCGATTCAGGCCACGGATCACGTGCTCGGTCACGAGCTCGTGCACGCCTTCCAGTACGACATCACCAACACCAACGTGAGCTCCGGCACGGGTGGCGCGCTGTCGCTGCCGCTGTGGTTCATCGAAGGTATGGCTGAGTATCTGTCGATCGGGCCAGTGGACCCCCACACCGCGATGTGGATGCGTGAGGCCGCACGGCGCGAGCGGCTTCCGGAGATCAAGGATCTCGAGGACCCCAGATATTTCCCGTATCGCTACGGCCACGCCTTCTGGTCCTACGTGGCCGGGCGGTTCGGCGACGAGGTGATCGGCGACATGCTGCGTGCCGCGGCCGGCACGCGCGGCGGTTACCGGACGGCCATCGAAGCCATTCTGGGAGTTGGCGTCGATGAGCTTTCGAAAGACTGGCAGAGCGCAACCTTCGAGGCCTACAGAGCGGTGGCCGAGGCGACCGTCATGCCGGCAGCGGCTGCCCGCCCGATCATCAAGGAACGGCGCGAGCGGGAGTTGAACGTGAGCCCCGAGCTGAGCCCGGACGGCACGAAGGTCATGTTCTTCTCCGAGCGCGACCTGTTCTCGATCGACCTGTTCGTTGCCGATGTGCAGACGGGGGAGGTCCTGCGCAAGGTGACCGATACTGCAACCGACCCGCACATCGAGAGCCTGCAGTTCCTCACGTCTGCCGGTGCCTGGGATCCTACGGGGGCGCGCTTCGTCGTGCCTGGCATCAGCAGAGGACAACCTGTGCTCAGAATTCTGGACGTCGAGCGGGGACGCACCGAACGCGAGATCCGGCTGGCCGACATCCATGAAGTGCTCAACCCGGCGTGGTCGCCCGACGGCCGCCAGATTGCCTTCTCCGGCCTGGTCGGCGGGTTCAACGATCTGTTCATCTACAACCTCGAGTCCGACCAGGTGCGGCGGCTGACCTCGGATCCGTTTGCCGAAATGGATCCAGCCTGGTCCCCCGACAGCCGGCGGATTGCGTTCAGCACGGACCGCTTCACCACGAACCTCCAGACGATCCAGACCGGCGATCTGCGCCTGGCGGTTGTCGACGTGGAATCCGGCGAGATTCGTCCGGCCGGCGGCTTCGAAGGGGGGAAGAACATCAGCCCCCAGTGGACCGCTGACGGCTCGGCGCTGTTCTTCCTGTCGGATCGCGACGGCGTCACGAACATCTACCGCACGGCGTTCGGTGGGGAGACGACGCAGCTGACCAACTTCCTGACCGGCGCGAGCGGCATCACCGCGCTCAGCCCTGCGCTCTCCGCCGCAGGCGGGCGTGTGGTCTTCAGCGCGTTCGAGAACGACGGGTACACGCTCTATGCGCTGGAGACGCCGGAGGCGCTCGCTGGCGGTCCGCTCCAGGAGCTGCCAAAGAATGCGGCCGTCCTTCCGCCCCGGCGTGTGGGGGAGGGGCCGGTGTTCGCGGCGCTCCACAACGAGACGCTCGGCCTTCCGCCCGCCGACGTTCCGGCGGCCGTCGAAGACTACAAGCCCAAGCTCAGTCTCGACTTCGTCGGGCAGCCGACGGTCGGGGTCGGAACGGACCCGTTCGGCACCTATGCCGCGGGCGGCGTGTCGTTCATGTTCAGCGATATGCTCGGCAATCACACGGTCATGACGGGCGCGCAGGTGACGAGCCGTTTCGACGAGTTCGGCGGCACGCTGATGTACATCAACCGCACTAACCGCTGGGTGTGGGGAGCGTCGATCGACCAGACGCCGTATGTCGCACGCGGCTTCGATGCTGGCCTCGGGCTCGTGGAGGGGCAGAACGTCTACGTCGAGAACGAATACCGCATCCTGCAGATCGACCGCTCTCTCTCGGGGATCGTCTCGTACCCCTTCAGCCGGGCGCAGCGCGTGGACTTCAGCGCAGGCGTGCGCCAGATCGGCCTGAAGCAGGACGTCACGACGCGGATGTACGACATCGGGAGCGGGCGCCAGCTCACGCAGGATCGGACGCCGCTCAGTTCCGAGCCGGGGCTCAACCTCGGCCAGGCCTCCGCGGCCCTCGTGTGGGACACCTCCATCAACGGCATCGCGAGCCCGATCCGCGGCAGCCGCTACCGCATGGAGCTCTCGCAGAGTGCCGGCTCGCTGACCTACACGGGAGTGCT
>JACCXG010000297.1 GCA_013697225.1 Acidobacteriota bacterium | reverse complement strand
ATGTGGTGGACACCGCTGGTACGAAGATCGACGGGCATGATCGACTCCTCTTCCTTCCGGGCTACGTGGTGCGCCAGCCGGGATGGGTCAGGTCCCGTGGGTCGAAGTAGTTCTCCTGTTCGACAATCTCTCCGGCCGCGTTGATCGTGAACCGATCGATGATCCGCAGAGTGCAGGGAGGGTTGGAGATGTCAAGGTGGAACTCGACCGCGGCAGCCGTGAGGTCCGCGCTGACGAACGAGTCGATCACCCGAACAGCCTGGACCAGCTGGGGCAGCGGGGGCCACCACACCGTCCGCAGCGCATCGCGCCCCACGAGCGGGACGTGCACTCCGCCCGGAGCCAGCGGCGCCCGCAGCACGACGTCCGGGTGATAGGGGATCGCGGCAAAGCTTCCCTTTCCCAGACCTTCCGTTACATAGGCCCGGGCGATGGCGTGCAGCCGCCCGGCGCGCTCGGCCGGATCAAGGCTGACTGTAGCACCAGGGCTGGCCGTGGACATGACTCCTCCTTCAGATGACGCTGAGCCGGGGTCTGCTACCTTCAGTTTGTATAGGCTGGAAAGGGAGCCCAGATGGCTCACCGGCTGAATGCTGGCTGGTTCACGGCTCGTGAGGCCGGGCCGGTGCCGTGAGTGCCAGCTCGACGAAGGGCTCCAGCACGATCTCCGTCGTGCCCGCGGGGTGCCGGAGCGCAGTAGCAGCCGCACGCAAGCGTCTGCCGGCGGTCTCATCGACCAGGCTGATGGGATCCGCGAGTGCCTCGAAGCAGACGGCCACGTTCGCCACATCTCCGAGCTCGGCCCAGAGGGTCAGTGCGGTACGCCACCAATCGACCGACTCGACGTGTCGCTGGCGTGCCGTGGCGATGCGCGCTCGTGTGGCATGCGCCAGCGCGTTTCCCCAGCGATCGTCGATCTCTAGGGTCAGCGCGAGCGCCTCCTGTGCGGCCGCGTCGGCGCGGTCGTATCCGCCGAGGTCATGCCAGACGATGGCCGCAGTGTTCAGCACGAAGGCCGCGCCGTAGCGGTCGCCGATCTCCCGAAATGTGCGGAGGCTGGCGTCGAGCTCACCGAGAGCAGTACGCAGATCACCCTCTTCCCGGCGAGTGAGTGCACGGATTGTCACCGCAAAGGACAGGAGCTGGCGTTCGCCGACCTCCCGCAGCAGATCGCAGGCCTGATCGAGCAGGCTTGCCGCCTCCGCCAGCGCTCCCTGGCCGAGGGCGGCCCTCCCCAGTCCCGTCAGCGAGAACCCCATCCCGCGGGTATCGCCAGCCTGCTCGCGCAGCAGGAGACAGTCGCGATGGAACGAGGCCGCCAGGTCGTAGTCACCCTGGTGCTGTGCAATCCAGCCGAGATTGTTCAGCGCGTGCGCCGTGCCCTGACGATCACCGAGCTGGCGATGCAGCCCCAGCGCCTCCTCTGAGAGAGCGCGGGCGGTCTGATACTCCCCCTGACGCCAGGCGAGCCACCCGAGATCGTTGAGAGTGCCCGCGACGGCGACCTCGTCGCCGAGTACGCGAGACAGTGCCAGGCTCTCCTGGTAATAGGCGCGCGCCGCCGCATGGTCCCCCTGGTTGTGGGCCAGTGTGCCGGCGGCCGTCAGGAGCCGCGGCCGCCGTAGCGAGTGCGGAGGGGTGAGCCTCAGGAGACGGTTCAGACGATCCCGGCCGGCGGTGAGGTGCCCTCTGACGAGCCAGAACCGCCAGAGACCGACCGCCAGTCGCTCTGCCGGCTCCGGCTCACCCGCCCCGAGCGACCACTCGAAGGCGAGGAGGAGATTCTCGTGCTCGCGGGCAAGCTGGTCGAGCCAGTCGATCTGCTGCGGTCCGGCCGGATGTGCCGAGGCGCCGTCAATCAGCTCCACGTAGTAGTCCCGGTGGGCGCGGCGTGCCTCGATTTCTTCACCGGCCGCGGCAAGACGTTCGAGAGCGAACTCGCGTATCGTCCCGAGCATCGCGAAGCGCGGCTCCCCGTCCGACTGTGTTTCCTGACGCAGCAGGTTCTTGTCGACCAGCGATGCGAGTCCCTCCAGCACACGATCCGGCACGACGCCCAGCGCGTGCGTAAGCTGTCCGACGAGGTCCGTCGCGCCCGTGTCGCCGACATCGGCGCCGCTCGAGAGGGTGGACCCGGCTGTGACCTCTGCCGCTTCGAGCGTGTGTCCGCCGACAAAGACGGAGAGCCGCCGCAGCAGCATCTGTTCGTCAGGCTCGAGCAGCTCATAGCTCCAGCCTATTGCCTGACGGAGGGTCTGGTGGCGCGACGGGAGATCGCGTGCGCCCCCCTTGAGCAGATGCAGGCGGCGTTCGAGCCGGGCCAGCATGGCCCGCGGCGGCAGCACTTTCACGCGGGCAGCTGCGAGTTCGATCGCGAGCGGCAGGCCGTCCAGCCGCCGGCAGATCTCGGCCACCGCCGTGGCATTCTGCGCCGAGAGGCCGAAGCCAGGGTCGGCGGCCACGGCTCGCTGGACGAACAGCGCGACCGCCTCGGAGGCCAGCACGTCCACGGACTCGTGCGCTGCAGCATCGGGCAGCCCCAGCGGGGGAATGGGGAATTCCCGTTCGCCGCTGAGACGGAGCGCCGCACGGCTGGTCACCAGCACCGTCAGTTGCGCACAGGCCGAAACCAGCCTGCGTACCTCTTCGGCCGCCTGCAGGACCTGCTCGAAGTTATCGAGGACCAGCAGGAGATGTCTGTCGCGCAAATAGGCGGTGATGTCCTCCAGGATCGGCCGGGCGCCGTTGGTTCTCACGCCAAGTCCCTGCGCTACGGCGGACGCGACCAGCGCCGGGTCGGTCAGGGCGGCGAGGGCGACAAACACCACCCCGTCGCGAAACTCCGGCTCCAGTTCCGCAGCCAGCCGACTCGCCAGCCGGGTTTTCCCGGTGCCCGGGGCTCCGGTCATCGTGACCAGCCTGGCGGACCGCAGAATCGCGCTACCCTGGGCCATTTCCCGTCCACGCCCGACGAAACCCGTGAGGTACGTGGGTAGCGCCACGCGTCTCGCGCGGGCTTCATGACCGAGCGCGAGCAAGTCGGCCAGCAGTTCCTCAGCTTCCTGGTATCGCGCGGCCCGATCTTTCGCAAGAGCCCGCTCGAGGATCCGTTGAAGCGCCGGTGTGCATTCCAGTTCGCCAGGTGGATCAGGACTGTCGTGCAGGATGGAGTAGAGCAACGCAAGAGGGCTGTCACCTGTGAAGGGCCTCCGGCCGGTCAGCATCTCGTACAGGACAACGCCAAGCGACCAGAGATCCGTCCGGTCGTCCACGGCCTCACCGCGCGCCTGCTCCGGCGACATGTAGGCCACGGAGCCCATGGCGTGCGCCGGCCTTGTGCGCTCCGGATCGGCTCGCTCCGCCAGCCCGAAATCCACGATCTTCAGGAGGCCGGACGTCGTCACCAGCAGGTTGCCCGGTTTGATGTCGCGATGCACCAGACCCTGCTTGTGAGCGGCGGACAGCCCCTGCGCGATCTGCCTGGCAAATCCGACGGCTTCCTCCCGGTTGAGGGGACCACGTTCCAGCCGCTCACCCAACGTCTGCCCTTCGTAGTAGGCCATGGCGATGAACAGTCGCCCTTCATCCGTCTGGCCGAGTTCGAAGACGGTGCCTATGTTGGGGTGGTCGAGTCTGGCCGCGGCCCGCGCTTCGGCCTGCAGGAGCGACCGCGCCACGCTGTCCTCCGCGAGCTTGGCCGGCAGGAACTTCAATGCGACAGGACGCTCAAGCTGCAGATCCTCCGCAAGGTACACGACACCCATCCCACCCCGTCCGAGTTCCCTGACGATAGGATAGCGGCCATGGATCGGTCGCTCGAGCGGGTCCGGTGCGGGAGCAGCCTCCGTGCGATCCAGTGCACCGAAGATGGTGGTGACATGGTCGTGAGCCGCGAGCAAGGACTCGAGCTGCTGCCGCAGTTCCGCGTCAACCCCTCGCCGGTCCAGGCAGGCGGCGCGAGCGGACGGCGTCAGGTCGACGACGGCGTGAAACAGTTCCTCGATCCGGGTCTGGCGATGCGCCCCCATGGTCCGTCCCCCGTGCCAGCGCCGAGGCCAGCCAGGCCTCGCTAAAGCGAACGTCTCGTTTGACAGTCGGCACCGAGACACCGAGCGTTGCCGCTGTCTCTTCCAGGGACAGGCCGGCAAAGTGTCGGCATTCGATTGCGCGCGCGCCACGTGGGCTGATGGACGCCAGGCGCTCGAGCGCCTCATCCAGTGCAAGAACAGCGTCGGCCGGCATCGCGTCGTCGGCGACCCACAAGTCGTTGATGTCGAGTCGCAGGTCACGACCGCCGCGCTTGGCGGCATGCCGCCTGTGCGCCTCGTCCACCAGGATGCGCCGCATGAATCTCGAGGCGGTCGCAAGGAAGTGCGCACGGTCCTTCCACGTCACTCTGTCGATCCCGATGAGCTTCAGGTAGGCCTCGTGAATCAGCCCGACGGTTCCGATTGAGTGCCCCTGCCGCTCATTCCTGAGTCGCACGCGGGCGAGCGCCCTGAGCTCCTCATAGACCAGGGGCATCAGCCGATCGAGCGCGGCGCGGTTGCCCTGACTCGATGCAATCAGAAGAGCCGTGACCTCGTCGGCAGATGGCTTGGTTACCACATTATTGAAAAGTTCTGCGTCCAGTGCCGCGCATGCTATCAGCCGGCGGTCAGGTTGACAACAAGCCCCACCGTTCCTGTCTCAGCGGCAGGGGCGCAGATGCGGCGGCCGACGGCTGCGCTGACTTCGTGACGGCTACGGACGGCGGCATCCGGGGAGCACGGCGCGCCTGGTGTGCCGGCAGCTCACCGTGGATCTGACGACGTTCCGGGATCCGTCAGTGGTGGCGGCGCTGTCGGACTACGTGAAGATCAAGGTGCAGGCGGCCCCGTCGGCCTGCCAGCTTACGCCATCCTGCGGCCGCAGGGCCTGGCGCCATC
>JACCXG010000290.1 GCA_013697225.1 Acidobacteriota bacterium | reverse complement strand
GAAACGGATACGTCTTGTCGTCGCGGAGCAGGATGTTGTATTTGGGGGAGCGCCCCTTGATCAGGTTGATCTCGAGGGCAAGCGCCTCGACGAGCGATTCGGTGACAATGACCTCGAGCCGGTGGGCCTCTTCCAGAAGGGCGTCGATCCTGGGGCTGAGGCCGTGCGCGCCAAGGTAGCTGCGCACGCGGTCCCGCAGCACACGCGCCTTGCCCACGTACAGCGTCTCCCCTTCGCGGTTTTAGTACAGGTAGACACCGGGTTGTTCCGGCAGACGGGCCATCTGGGCCTTGAGTTCGCTGATCGGCATGGGATACACTGCGCGTTTTGGCGCAACAGAGAACCCATTATTATAGCGCTCGCCCTCACGGCCGGGGGCCCCTTCGCGGACGGGCGCCGCAATCAGGCGTGCCGGTGCCGGGCTCACCGCCGTCGCTCTTCCTACCATGACGTTTACCGGGCTCGTCGGCCGCGTGTTCATGCTCCCGCTGCGGCTGATCATCAACACGTGTGTCAGGCTGCGGATTCATCCGAATACCCTGACGTTCATCGGCGTGCTCATCAATATTGCCGCCGCCTGGGCGCTGGCGCTCGGCAAGTTCGTGACGGCCGGGCTGATCATGGTGGTGGCGAACATCTTCGACTTCATCGACGGCAAGGTTGCCGTCGAGCTCGGGGAGGTGAGTCAGTTTGGAGGGTTCTGGGACTCGGTGATCGACCGGTTCTCGGATCTCTCGCTGTTCATCGGCCTCATCTACCTCTACTCGCAGCTGGGGCGGACCGACTACGTGATGATCACCGCGCTGGCCATGATGTTTGCGATCATGACGAGCTACACGCGTGCGCGGGCGGAATCCATCATCAAGAAATGCAAGGTCGGGTTCATGGAGCGGCCCGAGCGCATCGTGCTCTTCATGATTGGCGCTTTCACGAACCGCATGGCGGCCGTGATGTGGGTCATCCTGGTCCTGTCGGTGTTCACCGTTGCCGACCGGATCATCCTCACGTACCGGGAGTTGCGAGACGCCCGGCAGGTGGCCGCATGAAGCGCGCCGCGAGCCTTCCCGCCCGGGTGCTGTGGAACGCCTTCTACTGGACGTACGAGCGTGCCACCTGGCAGTACGATCTCATGGTCATCGCAATACTCGCGTTCGTCTGGCTGACCCCTCCCGACTGGCTGAACGACCCCATGGCCTCGGGATGCGGCCCGCTGGGGTGGGTCCTCGCTCAGTTGCGGTAGCGCGGCCGTCCATCCCTTGGCTCCTGGAACGTCCCCTGTAAAATGGGGTCAGAGCGCCCATGGAGCCGTTTCATCGTTTTCTCTTCCTGCTCGGCGTTGGTTTCCTGGTGGCGAACCTGCGTCTGCTCTACCAGTTCGTCCGCTTCTTCCGGATCCGTTCCTCAGCCCTGCTGACCTGGCCCGGCCGGACGCCCCCGTTCTACGGTCTGATGCTGGCGGTTGGCGCGATGCTCGCCGTGTTGATCTTCTACAAGCTGGCCGTGCTGCACCAGCACCCGATCAACGTCTTCGGCGAGAGCATGATGCTGATGTACTACGCGTACGTCATGCCGCTCAGCCTCAAGATCGGCCGTGGATTTTACGAAGAGGGGATCTGGGCGGAGAGCGGCTTCATTCCCTACTCCGAGATCGGGGGGCTCACCTGGCGTGAGGGGGAACAGGTGACGCTGGTGATGATGTACCGCATGCGCAATTTTGCGCGCCGGCTGATCGTCCCGGACGTCTATTACGGCGCCGCGCGCCGCCTGCTGCGCGACAAGATCGCCGCACACGACATCCACTTCACGGGCAAGACGCTGGATCTCGGACTGCACGACGAGCGGGACGACGTGTAGGGGGAGCGGGGCCTAGCCTCCCAGCCGGGGATCGAAACATCGCCGGCACCGTGCTTCGTAGGTCCCCTGGGCTCCGACAAGCACGCGTTCACTGCTCACGACGAGCCGCTGGGTGTGGTTGGCGGGCGCGCCGCACACCATGCAGATGGCCAGCGTCTTGGTGATGTACTCGGCGATGGCGAGCAGCTGCGGCATGGGCTCGAAGGGCTTTCCAAGGTAGTCCTGGTCCAACCCCGCCACCAGCACGCGCTTTCCCTGGTCTGCCAGCGTGGAGCAGACAGCCGGGAGCTCCTGATCGAAAAACTGCCCTTCGTCGATCCCGACCACCTCGGTCTCGACCCGGACCCGTTCGAGCAGCTCCCGCGACGAGGAGACGGTCTCCGAGGCGATCCGCATGTCGCTGTGCGAGATGATCTGCCCCTCGCTGAAGCGATCGTCCACCTTCGGCTTGAAAATCTGGACGGCCCGCCGGGCGATCTGTTCACGGCGAAGACGCCGGATCAGCTCCTCGCTCTTGCCGCTGAACATGCTGCCGGCAATTACCTCAATCTGGCCGAGCCCCGGGCGGGTCTGGTTGAAGTCCATGAGTTCGTCTCAGGCCGGGGCACACGCACAGCACGAACGCCCTCGCCGGTGGCCGGCTGCCCTTCACCGGCACAGAACTGACGGGGCGGCGCTCCGGTCCCCCGGCAGTCACGCCCGCGACAGATACTCGCCGGTGTCCGTGCTGACGCGCACCTTGTCCCCGGTGTTCACGAAGGGAGGGACCTGGACGACAAGGCCGGTTTCGAGCCGCGCGGGCTTGACCTGCGCGCTTGCCGTCGCCCCCTTGATGCCGGGTGCGGTGTCTTCGACGGTCAGATCCACCGTGACGGGGAGCTCGATTCCGACCGGCTCGTCCCCGTAGAACTCCACCTTGATGACTGCGTCCGGCACCAGATAGTTCACCGAATCGCCAAGGGCCTCTTCGGAGATGTGGAGCTGCTCGTAGGTGTCCGTGTCCATGAAGTGGAAGGAGTCGCCGTCGCGATACAGATACTGCATGGCGCGTTCGTCGAGCACCGCCCGGTCCATTGAATCTTCCGAACGCAGCTTCTGGTCCGAGAGGGTTCCGGAGCGGATGTTGCGGAACTTCACACGCACGAATCCGCGCAGGTTGCCCGGCGTGACGTGCTGCAGCTCGAGGACCCGGAACAGATCCTGGCCGATCTTGACGAGCATCCCCTTCTTCAGTCGTGTGGCTTGAATTGAGCTCATGATGTCCTGCGGGGCCGGCGGCGCGGCCCAAACCTGTGGATTCTAGCATGCGTCACGCCTGCCCGGCCGTGCCCGTGACATGGTCCCGTGAGCACGTGGTACGATCGCAGCCATGCCTTGTGACCCTCTCACCGGCCTCCGCGCATGGCAGGAGCGTCTGGAGCGTCTGTCGCGTCACCACGCAGAGTCATGGACGCCGCCCATCGACGTCTACGAGATCGACGGCGCCTACATTGTGACGGCGGAACTGCCCGGTCTGACCCGCGAGCAGGTGGAGCTTGCCGTGGAAGATTCCCGGCTCACGATTCACGGCCGCCGGGAGGCGCAACCAGGTGAGCCCGGCACCGTCCACTACCATCAGGTCGAGCGGGGACACGGCCGGTTCCGGCGGACGTTCGAGTTCGCCGAAAAGATCGACGCCGATCGGATCACCGCAGATCTGGCGAACGGCGTGCTGACGATTTCCATCCCCAAGGTCCAGCCGCCACCGCCACGCCGCATTGAAGTTCGCTGAGGCATTCAATCATGCGCCGCATCCTGGCGTTCGTCTTCTTTGTTACGCTGGGCCTGGCTGCCGGCCTCGTGCTGACCGGCCGGCTGCGCACGGCCGAGGTCACTTCGGCAGCTCCCGCGGCCCAGCCCCCCGCCGCACAGCCGGCTGAGGGGCAGGCGGGCCGCGGCGCCATT
>JACCXG010000035.1 GCA_013697225.1 Acidobacteriota bacterium | reverse complement strand
CCGTGCGTTACGGCGTCGCTCGGGCGCTCGCCATTTCCCGTGGCATGCACGTCATCACCGTCGTCTCTCTCATGGCGCTCGCGCCGGTGGCCGGACTCGGATGGCTCTACACGGCAGGCGTGCTCGGTGTGGCCGTTCTGTTGATCTACGAACAGTCGCTCGTCAGGGAGCACGATTTGTCCCAGGTGAAACGGGCCTTCGACTTGAATGGTTACGTGGGCATCCTGTATCTCGGGTTCACCGCGGCAGCGATCTATGTCCGCTGAACCGCGCCGCCGCTCCATCGCGGTGGCGATCACCGGGGCCAGCGGCGCAATCTACGCGACCCGGACGATGGCTGCGCTGCTCGAGCGCGGCTGCCACCTTGAGGTGATCGTCTCCGATTACGGGCGGCGTCTGCTCCGCGACGAGCTGGGGGAGACCGCCGCATTCGACAAGCTGCTGCCGTACCTGGTCTCCAAGTACGGCCCCAGCGTGGAAGCCGGAACCTACACGGTGCACAGCAACAAGGATCTTGGTGCAAAACTCGCCAGCGGGAGCCAGGACTGCGAAGGAATGGTCGTAGTGCCCTGCTCGATGAAGACACTTGCCGGCATCGCGCACGGCCTCTCCCGCACGCTCGTGGAGCGCGCGGCCGACGTGATGCTGAAGGAGCGCCGGAACCTCATCATCGTGCCTCGCGAGACCCCGATGAGCCTCCCGCAGCTGCGCAACATGGTGCTGTGCGCCGAGGCGGGGGCGCACATGATGCCTGCGATGCCCGCGTTCTACCAGATGCCGAAAACGCTCGACGATCTGTCCGACTTCATGGCGGGGAAGATCCTCGGTGCGCTCGGCTTTTCTCACGAGCTCTACCCTTCATGGGGGAGCTGACGCCTGACAAGACGCCCTCGCGGATCGCGGGGATGTTCGATGCCATCGCCCCGCGGTACGACCTGCTCAATCACCTGCTCAGCGCCGGGCTCGACCGCCGATGGCGGGTGAAGGCGGTGGCAGCGCTCGACCTTCGGGGCCGGGCGTGCGTTCTCGATCTCTGCACCGGCACGGGCGATCTCGCGGTCACGGCCGCGCGCGGTCGCCCAGGTGTGTCGGTAATCGGGGTGGACTTCGCCGGCCGCATGCTGGCGCTTGCGCACCGGAAGGTTGCCGCCGCGCGCCTGAACGGCGTGGTGAGGCTGGTTCGCGGTGATGCCACGCGCATACCACTGGCTGATGCCTCGTGCGATGCGGCCACTGTGGGGTTCGGCATCCGCAACGTTGCCGATCCGGCGGCGGCACTGGCCGAGATCGCCCGCGTGCTGCGCCCCGGAGCGCGGCTGGCGGTGCTCGAGTTCGGTCAGCCTCGCATCCCCGGAATACGGACGCTCTACGCGTGGTACTTCAAGTACCTGCTGCCCCTTGTCGGGCGCCTGGTATCCAGGCACGGCAGCGCCTACTCGTATCTCCCTGCGTCGGTTGGAACCTTTCCGCCACCCGCCGAGTTCGCCCATATGGTCGCGGCCACAGGATTTTCACAGGTCCGCGCCGTCCCTCTGACGTTTGGCATCGTCTACCTGTATACAGCTGAGCGCCTGTGATCGAGCACAGGCGGTGAAGCTGTTATACTGGCTAAACCCCTGATGTACTTCGATTTCGAGGACCTTCGGCCGGACACGCCGTCGTATGCCCGTGCGGTTTCCACCCGCGAGGGTGTCCTCATGTCGATCATCTTCCACCTGCTGATCGTCATCCTGATTCTTGTCGCGCCGGCGTTGCCGTTCGTGAAGGCTGCCGAGGAGCGCCGCCGTGCGGCGGAGGCAGAGCTGCAGCGGGAACAGCTCGAGCGTCAGCGTGAAAACGCGCGGTTCGTCTTCATGCAGCCCCGGGTGGAAACGCCCCCGCCGCGGCCCCCCCAGCGCGCGGAGCTGTCCGACGTCGATCGGCGCGCCCGCTCCGTCGAGCGTGCCCCGAATCCCCGGAACGAGATGCCGTTCTCGAGGGGCAACACCACCGAGCGGCTCGACGCTACGCCCGAATCGCGGATGGCCGCCGGGCCTGCCGCTGCGGATCCATCTCCCGAGCCCGAGCCGGCCGAAGCGCCCCCGCTGCCCGTGGCCGAGTCGCCGAACGGGTACGCGCGGGCTGATCAGCCACGGGAGCAGCCCCGGCGGGCCTCCACCGGCGTGTTGTCCGACGCCATACGGAACGTCCAGAAGTACGCGCAGAAGGACGGGTTCGTCAACCTTCAAGGCGGGCAGAACCAGGACTTCGGCCCCTTCATCAACTTCGATTCGAAGGGGGTCGAGTTCGGACCCTGGATTGCCAGGTTCGTTGCGCAGGTGCGCCGGAACTGGTTCAT
>JACCXG010000274.1 GCA_013697225.1 Acidobacteriota bacterium | reverse complement strand
GTCCAGGAACGGGCCCCGGGCCAGGGGTCGGCACTGAAGCTTGGGCACCTCCGGAGAGCCGTTCGGCCCGTGAGGCGCCTCCGTTCGCCGTCCAGCCCAGAATCCCACGGCCGCAGTCGGCGGTCCGAGCGGCACCATGAGCCGAGGACTCTTCGGCACTTGTCGAGCTTCTCATGACCGAACGACGTCGCAAAATTCGGGCCGGATGCCGCGACGGTGCCTTGGCGCGATATTGAAGGCTTTGGCAGGGCCCGGCATGGTCGAAGTAGTCACGAGCGCCCGATGTCCAGGGTTCGCGCCCAGGACCGGTTCTGGGTTGCCTCACCGATCGAGCCAATGATCGTCGTGGAGTTTGCCTAGAACGGTGTGAACGCGCGAGCGGGGCACAGCGTCCGCACCGGGCCGTTCGCAGCAATGCCGCACCAGATTGCCTGCCCTGACCTGGCGTCGGCTGAGGTGACGCCCGCACCGTGCGGCGGTCACGCCGATTCGCGGATCGATCCGCCAGCGGTACGACGCCGCCGCGCCGCTGGCACAAGCATGTAGAATCTATCGACATGACGGTCCATCTAGTGAATCCAAGCCACTTGTCTTTCGGCGTTGGCGTCATCACGCCACGATGGCTGTTCGTGCTGGCGGCGGCCACGCCGCCCATCTGGGGCGTGCCGCGCATCAGTGACGAAACGCTGGATCCGTTTGACACTGGGACAGTCGCTTCAGGGGACGTCGTTGGCATTGGCATCCATACAGGCAACGCGCTGCGCGGCTACGAGATCGGTTTGCAGGCGCGGGCTCGTGGCGCGACTGTGGTCTATGGAGGCGTGCATGCCACACTCTATCCCGACGAGGCGCGCAGCCTCGGTGGTGCGCACGCCGTCGTGAAGGGCGACGGCGACGTCGTGTGGTCCGTGGTGCTCGACGACGTGGCGAAGGGGCGGGTGCAGCCCGTGTACGAGGCTGGCCGCGTGTCCGCTGACGAGTTCCTGCCGGCGCGCTGGGAGCTGCTGCCGAAGGGCCGCTACATGTGGGGTTCCGTGCAGACCGTGCGTGGCTGCCCCAAGCACTGTTCGTTCTGTTCGGTGTGGCGCACTGACGGCCAGCAGCCCCGGCAACGTGCGGTTGACGCGGTGGTTGGCGAGATCGTCGAGCTGCGTCGCCGCGGGTTCCGGTTCGTCGCGCTCGCGGACGACAACTTCTACCCCGTTCCGCTCGCCGATCTGGCCATGGCGAAACGGCAGAAGAACACGGCCCGGCTCGAACGGCTCCAGGCATTGCGGGCCGAGCGTTTCGAGTTGATGGACCGGCTCGCCAGCCTGCCCCGCGATATGGTGTTCTTCACTCAGATCACGATGGAGGCCGCCGAGGACCCGACGTTTCTCGATGCCATGCGCCGAGCCAACATCAAGGGTGCCCTAGTTGGAGTCGAGGCGGTGACGCCAGAGGGGCTCAAGGACGTGTACAAGGGCTTCAACGATTCGGGGGACGCGCTGGTCGCCCGCCTGCGGCAATTCCGCGAGCACGGAGTGCACGTGCTGGGTTCGTTCATCTTCGGGCTGCCCAGCGATCGGGCGACGACGTTCGACGCGACGGCGGCGGTCGCCGATCGGGCCGACCTCGCGTTCGCGCAGTTCGTCATGCTCACACCCTATCCGGGCACCGTCGACTTCGAGGCATGGGAGAAGCGGCTCGGTGGCAACGCACCGGAGATCGCCGGCGTTCCGATCACCCGGCATTGGCTCATCCCCCAGGCGCAACGACCCAAGGTCTACATGCCGCACCCGGTGATGTCCGCCGACGAGATCCGACGGCGTACGCAGGCGGTGTGGGATCAGTTCTACAGCCTGCGGCGTGTTTGGGCCCGCTCCGGATGCACGCCGACACTGCGGGCCCGCCTTGCCTTCGTCCTGATCTCCAAGCTCTATCGCCAGATGTACGCCAATACCGGAATCGCCACCGACAGCGCGCGGGTGAGTCGCGCCAACCGCTGGGCGCGGATCATCGCCCTGCCGTGTCAGCGACTGTTCTCGGCCCGTCCAATGCCCGATCTCGTGATTCCCGAACAACGTGGTGCGTGATAGAGCCCGTGGCGCGTCAACGCTGGCAACGACTGAAGCACTCGCACGCGGGCCACTTCGTCGACTTGAGCAGCGGCGATACAGTCGACCGCCGCAGCCCTGGGCTCCGGGGCAGGTGCGGGCCGCCCAAGCTCAGACGAAGCGCTGCGCACGGTTGGCAGACTGACTGAGCCTTCTCCTCTCGGCCTCAGGAGTCCCGCCGGACTCAGGGCGGGTTCGCCCTCTCGCTGAAAAGCGTCGTTGAGAATTCTGTTCAGCCGGTCCTGCCCGCTCAGGTGATCAGTGGGCACTGGGTTCGCGCACGGTGGCCCGTCGCACGACGTCCTCGGGACGCCGCCACGGCGGAAGCGCGCGGTAGACGACCGTGCCTGGGAACCGCCCGCTCGAATGCTCGCCCTGCCACCTTGAAGTCCGAGACATGGAGCGCGCGCATATGCCCGGCGTCGCACCGACGACCACCGCGTCGCTGGTAAATGGATTGCCGCTGCAGCGGGGGCGGGCCTGGAGAGGGGAATCTGCTCAACCTTGCGGAGGCTTGGCCGCCGAAATCAGGACGGCCTTGTCACGCACCATGTTGCCCGACCGCCCGGTTTCAAGAAGACTCTTCAGTTCACACAGAACAATCGTGAATCCCTCCGTCGCGTTAACGGCTTGCGCAGACGCGTCCGCACCTTGGAACCCGGATGCGACGACCGCCACGGTGGTGCCGTGTCCTTCGTGCGTGGCCAAGCGGATGCTGACGGCGATGCCATCAGACCATGTGAACGCGATGACGTCGTGCGCCTCGAACTCGACAACCCTCACGGTCTCGTGCTGCTCCGTCGACCATGAACTTCCACTCCACGGTCGCATTTCTTACGAGTGGGGCACTCGCACGCTTGAGCCAGAACGCCTCGATCGTGCCTGGGTTCACGAAGGCATTGAACACCGTCTCGCGTGGGCTGCGTATGAGCAGACCGTGTCAATGGGTCCCGTTGGATGAAACGTGAACGTCAGGACGCGTGACAGTGCCCCGTCGGTCATCGTAGCCAACGCCGAGCGCTCGTCGACGAGCCTGATCCCGGCTCTATAAGATTCGCGCGCGGACGACCGCCTACCAGACCGTGTAGTCCGCGATAACGGGATTATGGTCGGAAGTTCCTGTCCACGGCACCCACACGGCGTTTGGCGTAATGCGCCACGTGTCGGTGTGTCCACGGAACAGGTAGTCGAAGCGGACGGCGCCGTTCACGGTATATCCGTCCTCGTTGCTGCCGGTCACATCAACCCAGGTGTCGCTGTGCTCCTCGGTCATCCGCCGGATCCACCACTCCCCCCACCAGGCATTGAAGTCTCCGCCGGCGATGCGCGGCCCTGAGAACTGGCGGCCCCACCACATGAA
>JACCXG010000250.1 GCA_013697225.1 Acidobacteriota bacterium | reverse complement strand
CGGGTCGTAGTAGCGATCGTGCAGCGTGATGGCGAGCGCGCCGTACCCCAGCGTCCCCGCGCGCTCGATCAGCTCGCGGGTGCTGTGGCGGATGTAGTCGGCAGGATCCAGGTCCGTATGAGCGTGGAGTTCGACTTTGAGCACGGCGGGCCTGACTATTGTCCCATTGATGGAGAGGACAATGGGGAAAGGGAAAGGGACAAGGGAGAAGGAAAGATTCGCATATACTCACCCGCTGGCATGTCGAACCTTCCGGTCGCTCGTCTGCGTGAACCACGGACCCCCTGAACCGGACGAAACGGCTGGTGGCGCGCGGGGGCGGGACCTCACCGCCTTCTTCGCGCTCCCTGTCCGCCTCCAGATTTGCCGCGAGCCGGGGACAGGCGGGCCCTTCCGCCGCCTGCGGTGGTACGTCGAGCCCATCACCGGCTGTCTGGGCTGACGCGGGAGACCCGATGGCTCGCCGCCCTCCTGCCAGGCCCGCCACCGACCGCCTTTACCAGGTCCCGCTGAGTGAATTCATCGCGGAGCGGGACGCGCTCGCGAAAGCGGCCGGGCCCCAGAGGGCGGAGATACGCCGGATCCAGAAACCCACCCTCCCGGCATGGGCGGTGAACCAGTTGTACTGGCGATCCCGCTCGACCTACGAGGAGTTGCTGCAACGCGCCGCCGATCTAAGGGCAACGCACGACGCGGCGCTTGGCGGCCAGCCGGCGGACCTTCGCGGCGCGGGCCGGGCGCATGAAGACGCGCTCGCGCGCGCGCTGAAGGGCACCCTTGCGCTCCTCGCCGAGGGGGGTCACCCGGTCACGGACGCCACCAGGCAGGCAATCGCCACAACCCTGCGCGGACTGCCCTCGGAGGAGCCTCCGGGGCAGCTGACGCGCCCCCTGGAAGCTCGAGGCTTCGACATGCTGGCGGGCGCAGGTCTGGGGTCAGGAGGACAGGTCCGCACGGCCGGGACGCCGCCCCCCCGTCGGCCTGCCGCGCGGGAACGGCAGAAACCGGATACGAAGGGAGCCGCGCGCCTGGCGGCAGTCAGGGAGGCTGCCGCGGCGGCGGCCCGTGAGGTCAAAGAGGCCGAAGGGCTCGCCAGGCGCCAGGAGTTCGAGGCTGCACGCGCAGCCCGCGAGGCCGAGAAGGCTTCCCGCAAAGTCGAGGACGCGGAAGCCGCCGTGAGGGAGGCCCAGGAGGCGTTGGAGGAGGCCACCCGCACTGCAGCGGAGGCGCTCCGCGCGCGCGATGCGGCCCAGGCGGGTGCGGACAGGGCCTCCGCGGCTCTGGAAGCCGCCCGGCGCCGGGAGCAGGCCGCCAGGGAACGGCTGGAAACGCTCGCGTAAGGCGCACCCCTCTCGCTACCAACAAGAGGTAGCGCCATTCCGTGGTTTGCTCTGCGGGGCGATTCTGGACGAGGGCGCTGTCGGGTAATCCCTGTAGAATGGGAGCTCAGGGGCCGGCACAGCAATTGATGTCTCAGCCCCGCCATGTCCATGGCCCAGCCACTGCCTGACCGTACCGTCGATGCCTCCGAATCCCCGCGGACTGCGGCCGATCTGCGCCAGTGGATCAGGGAGCACCTGGGGCTGTCTGACGAACGCGCCACCGCGCTCTTCGGACGCCTCGATCAAGTGATCGCCCGTCAGCGGCAGCTGATCGAGGAATCGAAGCACGAAGCCATCAAGGCCCTGTCGGAGGGCTTTGCCGCCAAGATGGAGCGGCTGCAGCACCAGTTGACGGAGAAGGACGTGACCGTCAGCAACATCGCGCGGTACTTCGAGGAGGTGGTCGCCGACCTGACCGAAAAGTCACATCGCGACCCCAAGACCAAGCTGCTCAACTTCGACTGGTTCATGGAGCGGCTCGAGTCGTTCCTGGCCGTCGAGCAGCGCGTGCGCTGGTGCGGCGTCGGCGTCGTGGATATCAGCAGCTTCAAGTGGTACAACGACACGCTCGGCCACGCGATCGGTGATCGCATCATCGAGCGCGTCGCGCGGATTCTGTCGGACCAGATCCGGTCGGAAGACTTTCTGGCCGTGGAGCGCGCAGGGGAAGGGCGTGACCTGCACGCGCGCTTCGGCGGGGACGAGTTCTGCTTTCTGATACCGGATCTTCCCGGGTGCGGCGAGGCGATCGAGATTGCGGATCGCTTCAAAGAAGCGGTCGAAGCGTACGACTGGGCCCGCGACGACCGCCGGCTCTCGGCGCGACCCGTCCGCGTGGACGTGGGCGTGGTCTGCCTCCAGCTCGGCCCGATCGCCGAGCGCCGCGGCGTCGCGCGGAAGCTTGCCGCCGAACTGATTAACCGCGCCGACACGTTGATGTACGGCGCCAAGGGAAAGCGCGCCGAGCACGTGTACGCAACGGCCGTGCAGATTCAGAACAGCCAGCTGGCGGAGCTCTCCGACGTCCCGAAGAGCCTCGGCCGCAGGCGCAGCGAGCCCTAGTCTGCGTGCTACAATCAGCTTTCCGCACGCCAGTTCAACGGTGGGTGTAGCTCAGCGGTAGAGCGCCGGACTGTGGCTCCGGAAGTCGCGGGTTCGAACCCCGTCATCCACCCCAAAAATCTCCGCAGTTCAGCGTCAGCCCGGCTCTCCCCCGCCCCCGGGGCACTCAGCCGGTCTCCCGGATTTCCGCCTGCGCCTCCATGATCGTTGTCTCTTTCCGCGTCTCGGACGGCGGACGGTTCGCCTGGCGGACGACCTCGATCAGCGCCAGTGTGATCGCGGCGAGCACGGGACCCAGCACGAGCCCCAGGATCCCGAACATCTGCAGGCCCCCGAGCACCGAAAAGAAGATCAGCAGCTCGTGCAGCCGGGCGCGCCGGCCGACCAGCCGCGGCGACAGGAAGTTGTCGATCGCGCCAATCACCATCAGCCCCCACGCGACGAGGATGATGGCTTTGACGTAACTTCCCATCACGGCCAGGTACAGCGCCGCCGGCACCCACACCAGAAAAGCCCCCGCCATCGGAATCATCGACAGCAGGAACATGACGACACCCCACAGCAGCGGTGACGGCAGCCCCAGGAGGGAGAAGATGAACGTGCCAAGCGTCCCCTGGATTGCTGCGATGGCCAGCACACCGTAGATCGTCGCTCCGATCACCTCGCGGGTGCGGACGACGATGTCCTGGGACTGCTCGTATTCCAGCGGCACGATGTCGTAGATCGCATTGCGGAGGGTCTCGGCGTCGCGGAACAGGTAGAACATGCTGAACACCACGAGCACCGTCTGCACGAGCGCGTTGACGACGCCGCCGACGAACATCAGCGTGGGACGTGCGATGGCCGCACTCCAGGTCTGCAGCTGCTCGGCGACGTACGCATTCGAGCGCCACGCCTCCACGTCCACGTACTGTCCCAGCCAGGCCACGACCGGCTGAATCGGCGCCAGGTCCATGGCCTGCCCGACGCCTCCCTGGATCAGGTCCACTGCCCCGCTGAGCTCCCGACCCACGGCGTAGGTCACGAGGGTCACCGGGAGCAGCACCGCGACAATCACCAGCAGCGTCGAGAGGGCTGCAGCCCCTCCGGGGCTTCCCGTCCAGGCCGCCAGCCGCCTGTGCGCCGGATAGAACACGACGACCAGGACAACCGCCCACAGCAGGACGCCGATGAAGGGCTGCAGTACGAGCCAGCAGAGGTATGCCGCCAGACCAAAAATGACGAGGAGGCCGAGGCTGCGGCCGGTCAGGC
Source organism: Acidobacteriota bacterium (assembly GCA_013697225.1). Taxonomy (GTDB): domain Bacteria; phylum Acidobacteriota; class Vicinamibacteria; order Vicinamibacterales; family 2-12-FULL-66-21; genus JACCXG01. Next base: position 4,547 of record JACCXG010000250.1, on the reverse strand, counting down.
GGTCAGTGGACATGGCGGTCGATGCTGATGTCGATGCGGATGACGAGGGGTGGTACGACGCACGAGGACGTGCTCCTCCACTACACGCCGCATGCCAGCGCCACGCCCGGGGCGCCGGCGAAAGGTCTGAACCGGACTACCGGGCCGCGCGCTTCCTTGGAGCCACCGCTTTTTCCGGCTTCTCGGTGAGGTCTGCCTTGGCAGCCTTCTTCTTTCCGGTGCTCACCCTGTCGAGGCTCTGCCGGAGGGCGTCCATGAGGTTCACCACCTTTGGTGGGGTCTCTTCGGCCGTGGCGACCACTTCCTCGCCCGCGATCTTCGCGTCGATGATTCGCTGGAGTTCTTCCTGGTACTCGTCACGGTATTCTTCCCAGTTCAGCTTCCCCTCGAAGTTCTCGATGACCTGCCGGGCAAGCTTGATCTCTTCCGGCTTCACCTTCTCGGGAACCGTCCCGAGCTCGTCGATCGCGTCCATGCTGCGGACCTCGTTCGCGTGCCGCAGGGTGTACATGACGAGCCCTTTCTCTTTCGGCTGCACGGCCACGAGATACTCCCGTCCGTACAGCGCCAGCTTCCCGATGCCCGCCTTCCCCTTCATGCCTTCGCGGATCACGGCGAACGCCTGGGTTGCCATGTTCCCGTCGGGCGCAAGGTAATAGGGTCTCTCCACGTAGATCGGATCGATCGCTGCCGCATCGGTGAACTGCACGAGGTCGATGACCCGCGTGGACTCAGGCCGCACCTTGGAGACGTCCTCCTCGGTCATCACCACGTAGCGCCCCTTCTCGAACTCGTAGCCCTTCGCGATCTCCGACATCGGAACCTCGCGCTCGCAGTTCGGACACCAGCGCTTCTGCTGAATGCGCGTCTGACACTCCGCATGGAGCTGGTTGAAGCTGATCGTCGCCGCCGAGTCCGTCGCGGGGAACACGCGGACCGGGATGTTGACGAGACTGATCTTCAGGAAGCCTTTCCAGGTCGCCCGGGCTGCCATAGTGCGTAATCCTCCGCAGGGGAATTATCGGTCGGATCAGGTCCGTCCGGCACAGCTGCACGAAATTGCCGGAAGTTGCGTGGGCTTCGCAGTTGCCGGTTGCCAGTTGCGGCCAGCTGCCTGCTGCCTGCCGCTAACTGCCCGTTGGGAATTGACGTTGGGCGTTGGGCGTTGGGCGTTGGGAATTGGGAGTTGCCCCTTTGCCCTTTGCCCTTTGCCCTTTGACTATGATCCCCTTCCATGCCCCCCTGGCGAGAGGACCCCTCCAAAGTGCGCCCGATGCTGGCGACGCTCAGCGAGCCGCCGCTCACCGGTCGCGGCCTCCTCTTCGAGCCGAAGTACGACGGCATCCGCGCGCTCGTGCAGCTGGACCCGGGGCGGCCCCAGCCTGATATCCGGATCTGGTCGCGGCTCGGCAACGAAAAAACCTCACAATTCCCCTCAATCGTCGCCGCACTCGGGCCGCTGGCCCGTTCGCACCGCAAGTCGCTCCTCGTTGATGGAGAGATCGTCGCCTTGGACGACAAGGGACAACCGGCCGGTTTCCAGCGCCTCCAGGGGCGCATTCACGTGACTGGCGCGAGCGAGGCGGAACGGCTGGAGCAGACCCAGCCGACAGCGTTCATCGCGTTCGACCTGCTGCGCGACGGGACGGATGATGTGCGAGGGCTCCCGTTGACAGAGCGCCGGGCGCGGCTCGAGGCGGCGGTGCGTGCCCACCTCTCTGCAACCCTGCGCCTGAGCGAGCAGGTGGCCGAAGACGGGCGCAGCCTCCATGCGCGGGCGGCAAGCGAAGGGTGGGAGGGCCTGATCGTCAAGGACGCCTCCTCTCCCTACCACTCGGGCCGCCGCAGCCCGGCGTGGCGCAAGCTCAAGCTGCTCCAGCAGGACGAGTTCATCGTCGGCGGCTGGACCGAGCCGCGCAACACGCGCTCGCACTTCGGCGCACTGCTGCTGGGACAGTACGACGCGTCCCGCCCCGGGCCTCCGCTGGTGTACGTGGGTCACACCGGTACCGGCTTCGATCAGAAGGAACTGCAGCGGGTGTGGAAGCTGCTCCAGGCGCGTGAGGTCAAGGCCTCCCCGTTCGCGGATCGCATCAGGACGAACGAAAAGGCACACTGGACACGTCCGGATCTCCTCGCGCAGGTGCGCTTCACGGAATGGACCGCAGACAGGAAGCTGCGCCATCCCGTGTACCTCGGGCTGCGCGACGACAAGCCCCCCGGCGAGGTGGAGAGATCGCCCGACCGGCGCGCGCCCGCCGCTGCGGCCCCTGCGGCAGGCGCGGGTCGCGCGAAGGGAGAAGCCACCGCCCGGTCGGCCCCCCGCCCGAAGCCGTTGGCGCAAGCCTCTACGGATGCAGTCGTCTCCCAGCTTCGGGAGCTTGAAGAGGCGCGGCGTGATGGCACCATCGAGCTGCCAGGAGGCGAGCGGCTTGGCGTCACGAACCTTGCGAAGGTCTACTGGCCCGCACCGCGCCTGACGAAGGGTGACCTGCTGCGCTACTACGCCGGCGTCGCGCCGCTGATCCTGCCGGCAGTCGCCGATCGTCCGCTTGTGATGAAGCGCTTTCCAAACGGCGTGGGCAGGCCGGCCTTCTACCAGCAGCGATCCAGGATCGAGAAGCCGCCGGATGGCGTCAGGATCGAAACGCTGCCCGACGATCTCGACCCGATCACCGAGCCGGATGCACGGCGGTTCGTGGGCGGCAACCTGATCACGTTGCTCTACATGGCGCAGATTGCGGCGATTTCGCAGGACCCGTGGTTTTCGCGGGTCCCTTCCCCGCTCGACGCCGACTACGTGGCGCTCGATCTGGATCCGGGCGAGGGCACACCCTTCAGCCGCGTGCTCGAGGTCGCACGATGGATTCGCGACGAACTGCGCTCGTTGCGCATTCCTGCGGTGCCGAAGACGTCCGGCTCGAGCGGGCTGCACATCTACGTGCCGCTCCCTTCAGGCACGTCGTACGAATCCGGCCTGCTCTTCTGCCAGATCATCGCGACGGTGATCGCGACACGCCACCCGAAGGCGGCAACCGTCGAACGATCCGTACGTGCACGCCCGCGCGGGACGGTGTACGTCGATTACCTGCAGAACATCCTCGGTAAGACGCTCGCGACAGCGTACAGCGCGCGTGCCAGTGAGTTCGCCGGCGTGTCCACACCGCTGACGTGGGAAGAGCTGGACGAGCCGATCGAGCCGCACGACTTCACGATCGTCACGGCGCCGGACCGATTCGCCCGCATCGGCGACCTATGGGCGCGGCTGCGTGCCTCTCGCCCGGCAAGCCTCGATGCGGTGTTCAGGAAGTACGGGTGATCAGCGTTCGAAGCTCGGCGCGCTCCAGCGGCCCGAGACCCGCCGATCCGTGCGGCCCAAGCTGAGACTCCGAGGGGGTGCGGATGCGCCCCCGATGGGCGAGCCCCCGCACGCACAGGGTGATGCCGAGCGCGATCAGCATGATACCCACCGGGAACGTAGCCCGGTGCGCAGTCCCGGAGAGATGACCCCTGGAGGCTGCGGGCCCCGACGCAGGCCCGCTCTTCAACCGCGAGAACACGGACGCGTCGTAGGCCGCAAGAATCGCCGCGGGATCCTTGTAGACTTCGGTTGCCCCGCTCAGATCCTGGCGTGACCATCCCCCGCACTCCACCCCGACCACGCGAATCCCTGCACCCGTTGCCGCCGCCACGTCGTACGGCGTATCCCCCAGCATGATCGCCGCACCCGGTTCCGCCCCCGATTGTTTCAGTGCCGCCTGGACGATGTCAGGATCCGGTTTCGAATGCTCCGCGTCGTCAGACGACGTGCGTTCCTGGATGAGAGTGGAGACTCCGGCGGCTTCGAGCAGCGGGCCGAGCTCGTCCTCGTCCGCCGAGCTCGCCACAACCACACGGTGACCGTCACGGGCGAAGCGCTCGACCAGTTCCCGCACGCCGGGGAACGGCCTGAGGTGCGGCAGGTACCGCTCCTTGAAGATTTCGCCACGGCGATTGCTGATGCGGGTCCCTTCGGGGGAGTCCTTGCTCATGCCGGATACATGGGGCATCAGCTTGTCGCCCCCCATCCCGATGGACCGGCGAATCTGCCCGTAGTCCACGTCGACGCCTGCCTCCGCGAAAGCGTCTTTCCACGCCTGCGCATGTGCGTCGTTGCTGTCGACGAGGGTCCCGTCGACGTCCAGGATCACGACGGTGGTCCGGCGGCGGTCCCTTCCGCCGGCAGATTCCTGATTCCGGGGTGACTGATGAGGCGAGGCCGTCATGGTGTGATCGGGGATGCGGGAGGCCACAGGAGAACCCACTGCCCGTTGCCGGGTTCTTCCGTGGCCGGTCACATCACTAGAGCGATCCTTCGCCTTCCTCCTCGTCTTCGTCGACATCGTCGTCGTCATCGAGGTCGTCTTCGTCGTCCAACTCGTCGTCGCTCTCCTCGGCGATCCCGCGAATCTCATCGTCGGCGCCGTGGCGCAATGGATGTTCGTTCATCTCGCGTCCCTCTGGGCCCGCGTACTGCTCGTCGGTGCGGTTGCGATCGTTGGCCATGA
>JACCXG010000238.1 GCA_013697225.1 Acidobacteriota bacterium | reverse complement strand
TCTTCAGCCGAATCGGGGCGGGGAACTCTTCCGAGATCAGCGTCAGCGTCGTGCCGGCCGACTTGCCGATGCCGAGCGCGAGGTGCCCCGCCTTGCGGCCCATCGCGATCACGAAGTACCACCGCGAGGTCGTCTTGGCGTCCACCATCAGGTTCTTGACGATCTCGGCGCCGTAGTGCCGGGCCGACTGGAACCCGAACGTGTCGACGTGCTCGGGCAGGTGCAAATCGTTGTCGATGGTCTTCGGCACGTGCACGACGCGAATGGCACCGGCGGCGTGACGCTCGAGCATCATCGCCGAGTAGGCGGTGTCGTCGCCGCCAATCGTGATGAGCTGCGAGACGTTCAGCCGCAGCAGCGACGTGAGCGTCGTCTCGAGCAGCTTCGGGTCCGAGGTCGGGTTCGCGCGGGCGATCCCGAGATGAGAGCCGCCGCGGAAGTGAATGCGGCTCACGTTCTCAATCGTCAGGCGCGTGACGTGGTCGATGTCTCCCTGCATCAGCCACTCGAACCCGTCGCGGACGCCGATCACGTCGATCCCCTCCAGCCGCGCGCGAATGGTGGCAGCGCCGATGACGCTGTTGATGCCGGGGGCGGGACCGCCCCCGACGAGGATGGCCAGGGCGTTATGGTGATCCACGAGTCTCGTCTTTCAGGCTGTATGAGCGAAGTGGCGAAATGCGATGTGTGCGAGACGAGGACGGCCCGCGCCGCAGACGCGGCGCGGGCTCCGTGCGGCGGCGGGCAAGGCCGGGCGCGGGGGTGTCACCCCACGCCCGGTCACTGGTACCTGCACGCGACGCCGGGTATCGAGCGCGTCAGCCGTTCGAGCCGTTGCCCAGGCCGAAGCCTTCACGATAGGCCCGGCGCAGGAGCTCCTCACCCTCGAGGGGCTGGTCGCTGGTGGCCACCGAGTTCGTGACCTTCATGTTCGCGCCGTCGTAGTGAATCTTGGTGCGTGCGCGCAGGGCAACCACGCCGAGGAGCATCACTTCGGTCAGCGGCGCGGCATATTCGAACGGAGACGAGATCTCCGCCTGCCCCTTGATCGCTTCCACCCAGTTCATCTCGTGCTCCTGGTGGGCGATCCGGGGCAGCGTGGCGGGAGGGGGCGTCTGCGATGCCGGATGGCCGGCGGGGAACAGCCGCGGACGGGCGCCGTACGTGTCCTGCACGAGCTTCCCCTTGGTGCCGACGTACATCAGGCCGCCGCCGGGGTTCATCCGCTCGTCTCCCAGATCCTCCGGCTTCGGCGGCAACAAGCCTCCGTCGTACCACGTCAGCTTCACGGGAGGCATGCCGGCGCGCTCCGGAAACTCGTAGTACGTCGTCGTGGCGTGCGGGAAGGAGGCGCCATTGAACGGCGTCGACAGCGTCTCGACCGTCGTCGGGGAGCCGAGGTCGAGCGCCCAGAACGGATGGTCGACCAGGTGCGCACCCATGTCGCCGAGGGCGCCCTGCCCCCAGTCCACCCAGCCGCGCCAGTTGAAGGGGTGATAGATCGGGTGATACTCGACCAGCGGAGCGCATCCGAGGAACAGATCCCAATCAAGGTCGCCGGGTTTGGGATAGTTGCCTTCCAGAGCGGCCGCAAGCCGCTGCTGCACATCGCGGCCGCTCCAGCGCACTTCCCGATCCTGCGGAAGCGGCGCCGGACGCGGTACTCCCTGCGGCCAGTAGCCGAGGGGCCGATCGGTCCAGACGTGCACCTCGCGCACCTCGCCAATCGCCCCGCTCCTGATGTACTCGACGCCGGTCCGGGCATCGTCCATCGAGTGGCCCTGGTTGCCCATCTGCGTGACGACTTTGCGCTCCTTCGCCTTCTTGGCCAGGAAGCGGGCCTCTTCGACCGACCAGCAGAGCGGCTTCTGCACGTACACGTGCTTGCCCATGTCCATCGCCATCGCGGCAATCGGGGCGTGCATGTGGTCGGGCGTGGCGATGATGACCGCGTCGATGTCCTTCTGTTTCTCGAGCATCTGGCGGTAGTCGCGATACTTGCCGAGTTTCGGCAGGTTCTGCTCGACGAATCGTTTCGCGCCCTCCTGGGAGTTCTGCGCCGGCCGCCGCTCGTTTGCCTGCTGCTGGGCGGCGGAAGACTCGGTCCGCCGTGCCGTGCCGCCGCCGCGCTGTGCGCCGGTGCCGGGTGCTGCCGCCGCGGCGGTCTGGAACCGCTTGATGGCGTTCGCCATCAGGCTGTCCTGCACATCGCAGAGCGCCACGATGTTCTGGCTCAATACGGCAGCGGTGTTGCTGGCCCCCATGCCGAGACCGACAACCGCGATGTTGAGGGTGTCGCTGGGCGCCTGCACGCCCTGCCCGAGCACGTGACGGGGCACGATCGTGAACGCTGCCCCTGTGCCTGCAACTGTCGTTACGAACTTCCGTCTTGTCATGTCGCCCATGGGCATGCCCTTTCAAATTCTGCCGTCTGGTCTCGCGAAACCGGCCCCGGCCGTTTATTCTACAACCAAGCGCTCATTCCCTTCTCGCCAGCAGCGCACCGATATAGAAGAGCCCCACTACCCCAAGGAGCAGGCCGAACCCCGTCACCAGCGAGAGATACTCGGTCACCCCGCCGATCATCGCGCCCAGGAGGTTGGTGCCGTAGTCGCGCGGCAACGAGGTGGATCGCTTGATGGACGAGCCGAACAGCAGCCCCGCACACAGGATCGGGCTGAACATCAGGACGGCGTAAAACAGCGATTCGGCCGCACGGCTCTCGAATGCCACCCGTCCCACGGGGATGAACGCGTTCAGCGCGAGAAGCGAGAGGAGGACCCCGCCCACCAGCCAGCGCCGCCTGATTTCCACCCGCGAGACGATGAAGTTGGCCACGAGGGCCATGCAGAGGACCGCCGCAATGGCCAGAGAGGCGACGACCCACGTCGAACCCCACAGGAGCGCCAGCTGGATGATGGCTTTCGTCTGGAGCAGCATGAACCCGGCGCCGAGGAAGAAGAACTCCCACGACCAGTTCCCAGGCTGCCCCCGAAGGGTCCAGAGCACCGCCACGAGCGAGACGCCGAGGATCAGCGCCAGCGCGGCCAGGTAGTGCCGTGGCACGTGCCGGGTGTGCAGATAGAGGAAGGGCCAGTCGTCGGTGGCGGGCTCGACGCTGGGATCACGTTCCAGCATCCGGGCGGGGCTCGGCGCGTGCGACTGCCCGTACGCTGTGACGCGGTCGGGGACCACCGGATCCTCGGTGAGGCCGGCCAGCCGCGGGCCGGCCATGATGATGCCCAGATACGCGCGGGCCTCGTGGACGTGCACGCGCGGCTCGGTCCCGAACGCCACCGCCGCGGTATTGGCGAGCCGGTCCACCAGCCACCGCTCACGGAAATAGTTGTAGACGACGAGCAGGCCGTCGGGCGCGAGGCGGTCGCGAACAGCGCGGAAGGACTCCTCCGTGAACATGTAGCTCTCCAGGCGGACACCCGAAAAGCTCGACTGCATCGTCAGTGAATCGATGAGGGCGAAGACCACCAGGTCGTAGGTCTTGGTCGTCGTGCGCAGGAAATGACGCGCGTCATCGTTGATCACGGTGACGCGAGGATCGTCGAACGGACGATCCGGGTGCAGTTCCCGCCCGAGGCGGAGGATCGTCGGATCGATCTCCACGGCGTCCACGTGACGTGCCCCGTGCTTCAGCGCGGCCGCGACATCCGTCCCGGACCCTGCCCCGAGGATCAACACGTTCTCGAAGGTCTGCCCGAAGACGGTGTACGGCCACTGATAGAAGTATTCCTTCTGCTCGAGAGGGGCCATCGACTGGTGGAAGATGTTGTTCACCTCCACGACCGTGTCGCCGTCGGTCTGACCGACGGTGACCTTGTAGTACGGGGACCACAGCGCCCCCCGGCCCATCACGTGCACGACTCCAAGGGAGAGCACCAGCAGCGTCACGCCCACGGCCGCACCCAGAGGCCGGAACGCCGCGCCGCGGGCGCGCCAGGCGGGTTCGCCGGTCAGCAGAAGCGGAACCGCAGAGGCAAACCCGATCCCGAACCAGAACGTCGGCGACAGGTGCAGCCACGACATCGCCGCGAACGCTGCCACACCGGCAAGGCTCCCCAGGAGGTTCAGGGTGTAACCCCGGAGCGGCGGGAGAGCGGCCATCTCGCGCGCCATCCGCTGGGCGCACGTCGCAAGCAGCGCCGCAACCGCAAGGAAGACCACCGGCAGCAGCAGCGTCGTCTCGACAGCGGTAACCGGTTCGGCCGTGCCGCTCGTGAAGTAGATGCTGCCCGACTGCGGGATAGCGACTTCGAGCCGGAAGGCGTAGACCGCCCCGACAACCGCGGCCATCAGCACCGGAAACCAGGTGAAGAGCCGCACGCGCGCGGGCGCGAGGAGGCACCCGATGCCGATGCCAAGAAAGCTCGCGAGAAGGATGAAGTTCGAGAAATACGCAAGAAGCCGGATGTAAGAGGGCATCCAGCGAATGAGGGCGACTTCGACGAACAGGACCAGGAAGGAGGCGAGAAAGACCAGGTGGGGCTCCTTGCAGTTCAGCGATTCAGGAGGGGGCGTGCACCCCGCGCGGTGGCAGGGCACAGGGGTGAGCCCGCGCCCGCCACCGCGCAACCGACCTCTACTTGACCGTCAGCGTCCCCCGCATCCCTATCTGGAAATGACCCGGGAAGGAACAGAGGTACGGGTACTCGCCGGTCTCGGCCGGCACCTTGAAGACGGTCTCGACGGTTTCGCCGCCGCCCGCGAGCGGGGTGAAGGCCAGCACCTGGTTCTTCAGCTCCGGCGCGATGTAGTCGTTCTCACGCGCCGTGGCGCTGGCGGTCACGAACTTCACCTGGCTGGCGCCTTTCTGCAGGAGCACGAAGTTGTGCGCCATCGCAACCTTCGGCATGGCGCTCTTGGTGATCAGACGGACCCGAATCTGTTCGCCCGGCTTCGCCTCGATGTTGGCGACGCTGAACTTCATGTCGTCGGTGCCGACGATCTCCACGATCCGCATCTTGCCTGCCGCGGCCTTCCCCGCCGGGGTTGCCGGCTTCTGGGTCGCTGGCGTGGAGGGCTTCTGGGTGCCGGTGTCAGCCGGCGGATGAGTGCTGTGATCGGCCGGCTTCTGGGTGCCGGTCGTCTGCGCCAACCCGGACGCCGACACGATTGGCGCAGTCACGAGTAGCATGGATGCAAGCAGCTGCTGGTACATAAGGATTCCTTGGTTGAAGGCCCGGCCGCGCGGCCGGATCCGTGACGGCCTCGTGCTGAATCAGGGATTAGGCCGGCCGTTCGAGCGTCTCCGGAGCCGAGTCGGCAGCATGGCACACACACCAATATTCTACGCTCACCCGGGATCGGGCCGGTATCCACCTGAAGGTCGGGCTTTCGAACAGACGGCCTCGCTCGACCATCTGCCGGCGGGACTCGGGGAATGGAGAGACGCCGAATTCCATCCCGCGTGTGAGTGTCTGGCCGTTCCAGGGTGGCTGAACCCGGCTGCCGTTTTCCTCCCAGATGCCCAGCCACGGAAAGTCGCTGCGCTTCCAGACGTACCCGAAGGCGAGCCGGGCGGCGGGCGAGTACGCCAGGAAAAAGGCACGGTCCTGCCGCGGGTCCATCAGGTGCGCCGTGTAGGCGCTCGACACCGCCCCGGCTGGGTACCTCTGCAGATCAACCGTGCCCCCTCGGGTAGCGGGCGCCAGCGGCCAATCGAAATCGGCACCGGCCACCAGATAGTCGGCGGTACCGAACTCCCCCTCGTGAACTCGCGAGCGGGTTGCCGAAGCCCGGAAGATCGTCTCCCCCTTCTGCAGGAACGGCGGCCCCAGCGTCACGTGCTGGGTCCAGCCAATCGCCCGATCGATCCCGCCGCGGTTCTCGATGCTTTCGCGAAAGCTGACCGCTTGCCCGTGCAGGCGCAGCCGCCGCTCGATCCGCAGCCCTGCCAGCGGCAGGTCCGCCTGCATGGTCAGTTCCCCTTCGTCCGCGGAAATCTCGTAGAGCACGGTGGAGGCTTCGCCGTGCACCGGGAGACCGGCGGCAGCCTCTTCCGCCGAGGGGCCACCGAAGATGTCCGCGCACAGATTGTGACCCATGATGCCCGACAGCAGCCGCGCATCCACTCCCTCGCCGTAGGCCGTGTGCAGGGCCGCATCGTACGTGGACGGCTCGATCGATGGCCAGGGGGGCGTCCACAACGGGTTCATGCCTGATCCCTTGTCCAGGACCTCCGCCACGTGCCCCCCTTCGAAGAGGACCGTCACGCGCAGCCGGTCGTTCTCGATCGAGGAGGCGCGACGGCCCCGGTATGTCTGCAGCCCTGGCATGCGGAGGTATTATGCGACGGAACCGCGGCACGAAATGCTCTTGAAGTCGCGCGGCGGAGGAAGGTATCGTCCTT
>JACCXG010000231.1 GCA_013697225.1 Acidobacteriota bacterium | reverse complement strand
CCAGAAAGACGATGAGGAGTGCGACGGCGAAAACGTCGGCCATGGACCACTTCGCGATTGTCTCGACAGTTCTCAGCGTACGCACGCGTGCCGTCGAGCTGCGCATGTGGACCGCCATCCCGACCATCGCCGCCTTGGTCAGCGGCACGACGACGCTGAAGAGCAGAATCAGGGTGGCAGGCAGCGGGCTGCCGACGGCATAGAGCTGGCGCACGGATCCCATGATGCTGCGGGTCTGCTGATACACCTCGATGTCGCCGACGTCCTGCTGAAGCGCCGCGGACAACTGCGGCGAAAGCTTGTCGATGATCATCTTGCGGAGGTCGCCCCCGAACACCTCAATCATGCTGATCATCTGCGGGTTGATCAGCGTCTTCAGCGTCGCCATGGTGTCCTCGTTCAGGCCCTTGTCGAGCATCAGCGGCGTGACGTAAGCGATGCCGTCCTTGGTCAGCACGCCACGAATCGTCAGGACGGGGGAGAAGATACCCGGAAGCAGCAAGGTGAGCGAAGCGGCCAGCAGGACCAGCGTGGTGATACGGGCGGATTTGGGCACCGCAATACTTTACTCGGGAGAGACGAGAGGAAGCATGAGCAGCATGTCTTCCGCCAGGGCGTGCGGAACGCCGCGTCGATGCCCCCCGCCTGTCGCCACGAGCCCCTTCTTCCACTATTTGCGCGCCTCCATCGGAGGGGGTTGATGCTTCGATCCGTATTCTTCGCGCCGGCTGTTCTCGGCACGCTTGCCGCTGGCGACACCGCGGCCCAGTCTGCGGCGCCGCCCGTCGAGATCCGGTTCGACGCGTCGGTACTGCTCACGCCCGACGGGGCAGGCCTGGCGCGCACCGTCGGTGTTCATCACGTACGTCCTCTGCGCCTTCGAGGAGGAGTGCCGCGTCGGCGACGTGCTCCTGGTCAGCGGGTTCTTCGTCGGCGTCGGTGCGAGCATCGGGGCGGCGACCGGAGCGATTGTAGACAGTCTTCGTGAACGTCGTGCGCCCCTGTATCGCCGCGGCGGCAAGACCAGCATGACCTCGCGCCCCTTCTGCGCAAGGGGAGCGTCGGCATTGCCGCTGGTATCCGCTGGTGAGCGTCTGACCCATTGCTTTCGTTCGGGGCCGGCTGAGCAGGGCCTGGGAGCCGTGCGCCGACTGCGGCGCCGCCCTAACTGCCGGCGTGTGGGGAAGCACGGCGTGGCTTTGGCGGCACCGCTTCTGGCCCAGTCGGGGTCGCAGCAGGTGAGCTTCTGCTGTAGAATTTATCAGTCCATGACTCCACGCCCTGCCACGCTTCTCCGCGTCTGCCGCATGGCTCTGCTGGTGCTCATGGTGTCGCCGGTCACGGCACCGTTCTCGACCTATGATCTGAGCGACCTCTTTGGCAGTCCGGGAGCCCATGACGGCGCCGTGCTTCAATCGAAGCCCGCGCCTCCACAGCCCGTTCCGGGCGTCGCGGGCAGCCCCATGCTGCAGGTCGTGCGGACCTCGGGTCCTCAGCGCCCGGCACATTCCGCACCCCGTTCCGCCGGTCGACCCGCCCGCCACATCCCACTCCGCATCTAGACGGCGCTCGCTCCTGGCGCAGGTCGTCCTCCGGGTGAGGCCACGGGAACCCGGAACAGACGCATCCACTCCAGATCACTTCATCCGAATGACTGCCGCAGTCCCCGTCGGGTTGACGGCGGGCAGCCGCATGCTTCTCGGTCGCTCCCGGGCCGTGAAGCTGGCGGCGCCGTGCGCGATCCCCGGCCAGTGCGGCTTGCCCGCAAGTCTAGCGCAGCCCCTGTCCCCGACTGAGGTGGGGGGGTTGCACCTGATGCACGCACCATTCTGTGGCGGACGACACGCGACGCTTCTCGAGGAAGGCAAAGACATGCTCGTCGGACATCCGCCCGGGCGGGGCGGGCTCACGCCAGTGCAGTGGACGGTCTGTGCTATGGCCGCCATCGGATTCGCATTCGACATCTACGAGATCCTGATGCTGCCGCTGATCGTACGCCCCGCGCTGCTGGAGCTGACCGGGGCAGCGCCCGGGTCCGCCGAGTTCCAGATGTGGGTGGGACGCCTCTTCTACATCCCGGCGTTCGCCGGCGGCATCTTCGGCCTCCTTGGCGGCTACCTCACCGACAGGTTCGGCCGACGTCGCGTGCTCACGTTCAGCATCCTGATCTATGCGGTCTCCGCATTCTGCTCCGGCTTTTCGACATCCGTGGAGATGCTGCTCTTCTGGAGATGCCTCGTATTCGTCGGCGTCTGCGTGGAGTTCGTGGCGGCGGTCGCATGGCTGGCGGAACTGTTCCCGGAGCCATCGCGGCGCGAGTCCGTGCTCGGCTACACACAGGCATTCTCCTCGCTGGGCGGCCTGCTCGTGGCGATCGCCAACGGGCTGTGCGTTGCGTATGCAGCCGACCTGCCTGCGATTTCTCTCCCGGGCCTGGGGGAGGGCGTCGGGGACCCGCACGCACCCTGGCGCTACACGCTGATGTCCGGAGTGCTGCCCGCCATCCCGCTGCTCGTGGTGAGGCCCTTCCTGCCGGAATCTCCGGAATGGCAGCGCCGCAAGCTTGCCGGTACGCTCGGCAGGCCCAGCATCGGCGCCCTCTTCGCACCGGATCTCCGGCGCGTGACGATTGTCAGCACCCTCATGTTCGCGATGGCATACGGTGCTGCCTTCGGCGCGATCCAGCAGGTGCCGCAGATCGTGCCGGGATTGCCGGAAGTGCGCGAGGTCACGCAATCCCTGGCGCCGCCGCAGGCGGCCCTCGTCACCCAGCACGTGGCGGCCAACGTCACCAAAGTCCAGGAGGTGGGTGGCCTTGTCGGACGGGTGATTCTTGCCTATCTTGCCGTGCTCGCCATCCGGCGGCGGACCCTCATCCGGCTCTTCCAGGTGCCGGGCATGATTGCGATGCCCGTTGCTTTCGGGCTCATTGCCACGTCGAGCCTGACGTGGCTCTACCCGGCGATATTCGTGGCCGGCCTGCTCACCGTTGCGCAGTTCAGCTTCTGGGGAAACTACCTGCCCCGAATGTATCCCTTGCACCTGCGCGGCACCGGCGAGAGCTTTGCCGCCAACATCGGCGGGCGGCTCATCGGGACGTCGTTTGCGTGGGTCACCGCGACGCTGGCTGCGACGCCCGACCGGGGGTACGCGCCTACGAAGATAGCCTTGGTGGCGGCGGCCGTCGGGTTCTCCGTCTACGTCGTCGGATTCCTCGCGAGCTTCTGGCTGCCCGAGCCGCCGGCGGCGGACCTCGATGAGGCGAGGGGGACATGATCATGGAGACGCCGTTCTCCGTGTGGGTCATCTTCAACCTGTTCGTCCTTGCGATGCTAGCGGTGGACCTGTTCGTCTTCCATCGCAAGGCCCACGTGGTGCGGGGGAGTGAAGCGGCTATCTGGAGCGCGGTCTGGATCGCGCTCTCGCTCACGTTCGCGGTCGGTTTGTACTGGGCCAAGGGCAGCGAACCTGCGCTGGCCTTTCTCGCCGGCTATCTCATCGAGAAGGCCCTCTCGGTGGACAACATTTTCGTCTTCGTCCTCATCTTCAGCTACTTCCAGGTGCCCCCTCAGTACCAGCACCGGGTGCTGTTCTGGGGGATTCTCGGCGCGCTCCTCATGCGGGGGGCGCTGATCGGGGCCGGCGCCTACCTGGTGCAGCAGGTCCACTGGATTCTCTACCTGTTCGGCGCGTTCCTCGTCGTCACCGGCATCCGCATGGCGACGCACGAAGAGCGCCGGCTGGATCCGGAGTCGAACCTCGTGATACGGCTCGTCACCCGCTTCACGAAGGTGACGAGCGCCTATCATGGCCAGCAGTTCTTCGCGATGGAGCCGGCCCCGGGAGGCGGAGCCCGTCGCGTTGCGACACCGCTCTTCGTCGTTCTGCTGATGGTGGAGACGACGGACCTGATCTTCGCCGTCGATTCCATTCCCGCGATCTTCGCCGTCACACAGGACCCGTTCATCGTGTACTCCTCGAACGTGTTCGCGATTCTCGGTTTGCGCGCGCTGTACTTCCTGCTGGCGCAGATCATCCACCGCTTCCATTACCTGAAGCTCGGGCTGAGCGTGATTCTCGTGTTTGTCGGCGTAAAGATGCTGATCGTCGACGTCATCGACATCGGCACGGCCTGGTCGCTCGCCGTTGTCGCCGCCGTCCTGGCTCTCTCCGTGGCCGCTTCTCTCCTGTGGCCGCAGGCTGCGGAGACGCCTGTCCTGCACGATCCCCTGGGTGGGGTTCCCCCGGGTCCTCACAGTGCCACCCGACCAGACCCGCTTCAGGAGCGTGGTCATGGGTGAGCGCAAACTTCATGGTCGCCCGAGGGCAGCGATGC
>JACCXG010000228.1 GCA_013697225.1 Acidobacteriota bacterium | reverse complement strand
AGGTACGCGCTGCTCGGCGCATGGCGATCCACCCCCGGTTCCCCGTCCGCCCTGAACTGCGGCGATCCGTACCGGAAGGTCCGCTGATATCCCCAGCTGGTGACCGAGTAGCTTGCCGGATCCACAGCCCTGGCCTGGTCGATGGGCAGATCGAACCGCAGGAGCACTCCCTTGTCCATGGGCACGACCTCGCGGGGCAGCGGCGAGGGCTCGCCGGTGTATCGCACCCGGCCAAAGCCCGCGAGTTGGGGTGCTGTCGTGCCCCATCCGAGGATCTGGAACCCCGCCAGATAGAGCTGCCCGTCGGCCGGGTTGACCGATCCGTTGAGTGGTGGAAATTCGAACGCGCGTGTGACGCTGACCACCGCCGCCTGGAGCCGCTTTCCGCGCTCGTTGAAGAGCACGCGGAACACCTCGGGGTTGTTGAACCCGATGTGCACCATCGAATCGTTGAGCGGCCCCATGCGCGCTCCGAACAGCCACACCTGCGACATCGCCGACGCGTTGACGGTGTGCGGAATCCACGTAAGCGGCTCGGCAATCGGGGCCGGGTACACCTCGCGCGGGCGTTTGTCGCTGAGGAACCCGTAGAATTGCCCGTCGCGGACGATGTGGAGCGGTGTGGTCGGGATGTAGTGCCCCTGCTGGTCGCTGGAGGTGACAAGCCCGGTGCGAACGTTCACCCCGATCTGCGGCTGCCGGAAGCCGTACCCCAGCACGGTCGAGTGTCGGCCGTCCGCAGAGATCCGTAGCACGCTCCCGTTGTGCTTGCCGAGCGTCGTGGCCTCCTGCCCTCCCTTCGCGATGACGAACTCACCGCCTGGCGCAAGCCGCAGGTTGCTCGGGAACTCGCGCATGTCGGCCGTCTGCGCAAAGGCATTCGAGAACAGCTCGTGCACATCCGCTTCGCCATCCCCGTTGGTGTCGCGCAGACGCCAGATGCCGTTCTTGTCGAAGACGTATATCTGCTCATCGCGGACGGCCAGCGTCAGCGGCTCGTGCAGGCCGGAGGCGAAGCGCCGCCATCTGACCGTGCCAGCCGGTTCGTGCAGCCCGCGGATCATCCAGACATCCCCGTCGAGGGTCTCCAACGCCGGTTCCGTCCGCCAGGAACTGGATGTCCCCCATGCGGAGGTTGCGGCGCCACGGATTCTCCACCGGCAGCGCCACGTGATCGACGACGTATGGTGCCCGTGCCTGTGAAGCGGTGATCCTGCTGGTGACCTCCTGCGGCCAGCGCTGCACCGGGGCCTCGGTCGGGACGTTCCGGCGCGCCGGCGCCGCCCCCGCAGGGCCGTCGGTCAGCGCGACGCAGAACTCGACCGCCTCGGACCGTGGCGCCAGACGGAGGACCCATACGTCCGCACCTGCTGGACTGGCATCGCCCGATACCCCGCCGACGACAGCCATGGGAATGGACTCGAGCAAGGCGTGTGCGCCGGGGGCCTTGCAGAGCGAGACCGACACATCAGGAGTCTTGACACCGAGTACCAGCCACTGAGGTTCTCTGGAGGGACCAACGCTGAAGTAGCGCACGATGCTGGGATGGTCCCCTTCGCCCTCCACCGCCATCCATTCACGCACTGCCGCTGCGCCGGCGGTGTATTCGAGAACGACCCCGTTACGCACATGCCGCACGGCGTCGAAGCGTCCGATTGAGACCGGCAGCGGCCCGCGGCCGATCTCCTCCGGGGTGGGGGCCGGTTCGCGAGGGTCCTCGAATGCAGGGCGGGCGCCCACCTGCCATCCGGGATAGATGCCGTTCGACAGCCAGACTGTGCCGTCCGGTTCGGGCGCGGGGGACTGGCCGCCGGGGGTCTTGCGGTCGGGATTGTGGTACGACCCCGGAGCGAGCGCACGCGGGGTCACACCGGTCCCGCGCCAGACCGCCGCGACGCGCAGCAGATCCGTGTCGAACGCGGCCCAGTATCCGCGGCCAAGGTTCAACACCAGCCCCCGCGGCGTGAGATTCCTCGGGGGCAGGCCCGAGCCCGCCCCCC
>JACCXG010000225.1 GCA_013697225.1 Acidobacteriota bacterium | reverse complement strand
AGTTGCGGGAGTGATCGACGAACGGTGTATTGACCGAGCCTGGCTTGACGAGCGTGACGCTGATTGGCACCCCGTCGTGCTCGAGCTCCATGCGGAGCCCGTCGGTGTAGCCCTGCACAGCCTGTTTTGATGCCGAGTAGATGCCGAGCAGTGGCATGGTTCTGTCGGACACGAGGCTGCCGATGTTGATGATCGCCCCGCCCCGCTCGCGAAGGTGCTTGACCGCCGTCCGGCAGCCATTCACCACACCCCAGAAGTTCGTGTCGAACAGCTGCCGCTTGTCCTCGAGCGGCACCTCGGTGAGCCTGCCGTAGACCGCAATTCCGGCATTGTTGATCCAGGTGTCGAAGCCGCCGAACTCCCGGTTGGCCGTCTCGGCGATGCGGTCCACCGCCGCCGGATCTGCCACGTCCGCGACGGCATAGGTCGCCTGGCCACCCGCGTCCCGGATTTCGTTCATGATCTTCCGCAGATCCTCCTCGTTCCGTGCGCTCAGCACGACACGGGCGCCGCGTGCGGCTGCCTTGCGGGCAGTGGCGAGCCCGATACCACTCGACGCCCCGGTGATCACGATGACACGGTCGCGGAGCCTCTGCTGTTTGGACTTGTTCCTGAATTTCATGTCGTGCGGAAGTGCAACGGGCGCGCCAGTGCGGGCACACCAGAGCTTCGGACGGGGCCCCGTGTAGAATGCCCGGACGCCGCTATGCTGACTCTTGAGGACATCCTTGCCGCACGCGACCGCATTCGTGCAGTCGCCCATGTGACGCCGATGATCGACGTCTCGGACGCCGCAGGGCGGCCGCTCCGGCTCAAGTGCGAGAACATGCAGCCGGCGGGAGCGTTCAAGATCCGCGGCGCCTACAACATGGTGGCCCAGCTCACCGCCAAGCAGCAGCAGCGAGGTGTCATCACCTACTCGTCAGGCAATCATGGGCAGGCAATGGCACTCGCTGCCCGGACGCTGGGCATACCGGCGGTCGTGGTAATGCCGACCACCGCGCCAGCCATCAAGGCGGATGGCGCCCGTGCCCTCGGGGCGGAGGTGATCTTTGCCGGCACGACATCTCTCGAACGCCGGGTGCGGGCCGAGGAGGAAGCGGCGGGCCGCGGACTCACGATGGTCCCCCCCTTCGATCACGAATGGATCATCGCAGGGCAGGCAACCCTGGGTCTCGAGATTCTGGAGCAGTGCCCTGGCGCGTCGGCCGTTGTCGTCCCTGTCGGCGGCGGCGGGCTGGCGGCCGGCGTGGCTCTGGCTCTTAAGCTGCGCAATCCTGGGATCAGGGTGATCGGGGTCGAGCCAGCCGGCGCCGCCTGCATGAAGGCGTCGCTCGATGCCGGGCACCCTGTGACGCTGCCGGGCACCTCGAGTGTCGCCGACGGCCTCATGGCCGTGCGGCCCGGCGAGCTGACCTTCGAGTACGTGCGCCGCTTCGTGGATACGGTGGTAACGGTGGACGAGCAGAGCATTCTCGAGGCGGTCCGCTGGACGTTCACCCGCGCCAAGATCGTTGCCGAGCCGAGCGGCGCGACAAGCCTGGCCGCTGTGCTGGCGGAAGGCATGATCCTCCCGCCCCCCGGGTCCGGTCCGGTCGTCGCCATCATCAGCGGGGGGAACGTCGCGCCGGAAATTCTGGGGGAGCTGTTAACCACCTCGGCGCGGGTGCGTATCTAGAGGGCATGACGCCCTCTCACCAGCACAATTACCGTTCGTTCATACCCGCCGTCCCCGTCGGGCTCCTCCTCGGATGGAGCCTGCTCGTCGTCCCGCCCGCTGCCGCACAGGCGCCACAGGGGCAGCCTGAGCCTCCAGCCATCGAGAGAAGCGGCGCTGCAAGGCAGATGGACGCGGAGGAGACGCGGCAGGCGCTTATGCAGCTGCTCGAGAGGCACCCTCCGTCGGTCGGGCGGGTGTTGAAGCTCGACCCGTCCCTCCTGCGCAACGACAGCTTCCTCGAACCCTATCCGCAGCTCCGGGCATTCCTTGCCGAGTACCCGGAGATCCCCCTCAACGCGGCTTACTATCTGGAGCACGTACGCGGGGTCAACGACTGGCCGCCGCCGAGCCCGCAGCGAATGCTGCAGGAGATGCTGCAGGGAGTGTTCGTGCTCATCGGCTTCGCCGTCGTGCTTGGAACGTTCATCTGGCTCATTCGGACGGTGCTGGAGCAGCGGCGGTGGAACCGGCTGTCGAAGATCCAGGCGGAAGTCCACACGAAGCTCATGGACCGGTTCTCGTCCAACGACGAGCTGCTGACGTACGTGCAGATGCCCGCCGGCAGGCGATTCCTCGAGTCCGGGCCCAGTCCGCTTCAGGAAAGTGTTCCGGCCATGAGTGCGCCGCTCACCCGGATCCTCTGGTCCACCCAGCTTGGGGCCGTGCTGCTCGTCTCCGGCCTGGGTCTGCTTTTCCTGAGCGGGCGTGCCGCGGTCGAGACCCGCGAGTTCTTCTACATCATCGGATGCATGTCCACAGCCGTCGGCCTTGGCTTCGTCCTCTCCGCCGTGGCGGCCTACCTGCTTTCGCGGCGGCTCGGCCTCCTCGACGCTCCGGTCCAGACCAGTGCGTGATCTCACCCTCTCGGATATCGAACGCCTCCGTACCGGTTCGAGCGCCGACGCCGTGCCGCTGGAGATGGACGAGGAGGCATTTCGCGGCTTCTACGACCGGACGGCGCGTGCCCTCCGGGCGTATCTCGCACGGGTGACGGGTGACGGCGCCCTCGCCGACGATCTGCTGCAGGAGTCCTACTACAGGCTCCTGCGCGCGCGGGGCGGGTACGAAAACGAGGCGCACCGCCGCAACGCGCTGTTCCACATCGCCACGAACCTGATCCACGACAGCCGGCGGCGTGCACGGCACATGACCCCCTCTGGCGCCGACCCCCTGACGCTCCCGTCAATGCGGAACGACGCGGTGGCAACAGAGCGCGCGATCGAGCTCAGACACGCGATGGGACGTCTGAAGCCGCGCGAGCGGGAGCTGCTCTGGCTCGCCTATGCGCAGGGGTCCTCCCATCAGGAAATCGCCGCCTCGCTGGGGCTGCGGGCCGGCAGCATCAAGCTGCTGCTCTTCCGCGCACGGCGACGGCTCGCGACCCTGCTGAACGGCTCCGGCCTCCGGACGGACGAAAGGAGTGAACGGTGATGCTGCAGTGCCCCTTCGAAGAAGACCTGATGGATGCGGTCGCCTCCGGGCGCTGGCCGCACGGTGCCGGCACAGAGCTCCGTCATCACGTCGAAGGCTGCGAGCTGTGCCGGGATGTCGAGGCGATTGCCGCGGCATTCCTCGAGGACCGCGACTGCGCGTGGAACGAAGCCCCGGTGCCTTCCGCCAGCGCGGTATGGTGGCGCACGCAGATGCGCGCACGTGAAGAGGCCGCCCGCCTGGCCGCACGCCCCATCATCATCGCGCAGGCCACGGCAACGGTGTGCGTGTTCGCGGCATCCGTCGCGCTCGCGCCAGCCGCATTCGACAGTGTGCGGAGGTGGATCGCCGCGTTCGGCGCGACCGCCTCGTCGGTGCCGCCCGAGATCAGCCTGTCCTGGATCGTCGGTGCGGCCGCATACACTACCCTGCCACTGCTGGCCGTCGGCCTATGGCTCGTCCTTGCGCCAGTCGTGGTCTTTCTCGCGCTTGATGACTGAGCGGTAGGAATTCTTTCTCCCTTTTCCCTTTTCCCTTTTCCCCTTTGCTTGTCCCTTCCGTCAGAACTTCCTTCCCACGGCCACTCCGACAATGACCACCACGAGCGTGCCGATGACGTTCTGCCACAGATAGGCGACGTTCGTGGTGAACCCGACGAGGGCGACAGTGATCATTCCGGTCACG
>JACCXG010000180.1 GCA_013697225.1 Acidobacteriota bacterium | reverse complement strand
CCGCGGCACGACGCCCGGTGCCCCTCGAAACCTTCGGTGTGCAGGTGCAGACCGTCCTCGCCGAGGCTGCAGCGAGGTGAACCCGGTCAAGGCGGGCCCCCTCGTTCTCGTTCTGCTGCTGAGCGTGCTCGTGGCGCCGGCCTACGCCTACCTGAAACTTGGCGTGCGCGTCGGGACGCGGACGGTGTCGCTGCAGTGGAACGCATTCCCGATCCGCTACTTCATCACCAACCGGGGAGCCCCCGGGGTGGATTCCGCGCAGTTCGAGTCCGTCATCACCCGCGCCTTCAGCACCTGGAATGCGGTCGAGACGTCTGAGACCTCCTCACAGCTCGTCGGGTTCACGGCGGCGTCACCCACAAGCGGCGATGGCATGTCGGTGCTGGGCTTCGCCAGCCGTCCGGATCTGGAGCGCGTCCTGGCGGCGACCAACTTCATCATCGACGTGACAACGGGAGAGATAGTCGAGTCGGACATCTTCTTCAACACGGCGTTCTCCTGGTCGGTATCGCCCGCAGGGGAAACCGGCCGTCACGACCTCGAGTCCATCGCGCTTCACGAGATCGGACATCTGCTCGGGCTCGGGCACTCCGCCATCGGCGAGACGGAGGTCGTGCCGGGGGGCCGCCGTGTGCTTGCGGCCGAGGCGGCGATGTTCCCGATTGCCTTCAGCCCCGGCAGCATCGCCGATCGCACGCTGAAGGCGGACGACATCGCCGGCCTCACGGACATCTACCCGAATCCGGCCACGAGGCGCACGAGGGGCAGCATCTCCGGGCGCGTCACCAAGAACGGCGCCGGTGTGCTGGGTGCCCATGTGGTCGCGTTCAACACCCGCACGAGCGCCCTGGTCGGTGGGTTTACCCTCAGCGACGACGGCAGCTTCACGATAGCCGGCCTGGAGGCGGGTCCCCACGTGCTGCGGGTCGAGCCGTTGGACGATGCCGAGGTCGACAGCTTTCTGGACGCTTCGATGAACGTGGACTTGAACTTCCGCGTGCGGTTTCACGACCGCGTCGTTGTCGTTCCCCAGGGGGGCGGGACGCGGGGCGTCGAGCTCAGGGTGGTGCCGAAGTGATGGCGCGGGGATGCCAACTGCTGATCCTCACCCTGTGTCTGACGACCGTCGCGCCGCAGGTGGTCTCGGCGCAGGTATACATCGGGGGGGGATTTCCCAGGGGCGGGTCCGTGGAGCTTGGCGGCGGGGGCGCCTGGGTCCAGGGATTCGAGATCGAGTCACCCACCGCGCAGTTGTCGAGGGCCACAGGGGCGCAGCGGTTCGATCTCTTCTCGACGGACGCCGACGTGCAACGGTTCACGGGCGCCCATCTCCGGGCCGGCGTGTACCTCACGTCGTCGATCTCGGTCGAGGGGGGCGTGCGTTACGCAACGCCAGTCATGTCGATCCGGCTCTCCGGAGACGTGGAGTCAGCGGAGGAGACCGTGGCAACGCAGACGCTGAGCCACTACGTCTTCGACGGATCCGTACTGCTGCACTTCAACGGAGCGGCGTTTGCGGGCGGGCGCGGTGTTCCGTTCGTGTCGGTCGGCGGCGGCCAGGTCCGCGAACTGCACGAAGGCCGTGAGCTCGTTGAGACCGGCCGTGCGGTACACGGCACCGCCGGCCTCAAGTACTGGCTCGGAACGGGCCGGCGGCGAGTGGGTCTTCGAGCTGAGATCGGTGTGGTCTCACGTACCGGAGCGGCTGACAGCGACGATTCCGGCCGTGTGCTGCCGATGGCCCTCGGCGGACTGACCTTCCTGTTCTGACGGCCGCCGCCCCGCATCAAAGGACGGCGAGACTGCAGTGCAGCTCGCCGTCCACGTTCATCCCCTCGAATACCCGTCGCCCTTCACCGATCGCTCCCGCCATCGCCGTGGCCGGCATGCGCCCCGTCTTTCGACTCCCCGCGGTCGGGTACCGCGTCCTGATTTGCCTTCTCCTCTTCGAGCGGACGATTCGTGATGCCTCCCCCCTGGCTGCCGCCGGTGGCTCCGCCCTGGTTCGCGTTAGCCATGTCCCCCTCCGGGCTCCAGCGGTCGCCTTCCGCCTGGGACTTGCGGGACGCTTCATTCGGCGCTTTCTGATCGGCCATTATCAACCTCCACAGGGTCAAGGTCGCAAGGGCCGTGCCCGCCGGCCGGCCGACGGTCCACCCACGCCGGTTTGCACTATGATCGAGCGATGGCTTCGCTGAACTCCTTCAACACCCGGACCCGTCTGTCGGCGGGCGGCCAGACCTTTCAGATCTACAGTCTTCCTGCGCTGGAACGTGCCGGGTACTCAGGGGTAGGCCGGTTACCGTACTCACTGAAAATCCTTCTCGAAAACCTGATCCGGAAAGAGGATCGGCGGTTCGTCGACCCCGACGACGTGCAGGCGCTGGCGGGCTGGGACGTGACGTGCCGCGAGCAGAAGGAAATTGCCTTCACACCCGCCCGCGTGCTGCTGCAGGACTTCACCGGAGTGCCCGCAGTGGTCGACCTTGCCGCCATGCGCGACGGAATCGTCCGGCTCGGCGGCGATCCCGCAAAGGTGAACCCGCTTCAGCCGGTCGAGCTGGTGATCGACCATTCCGTGCAGGTCGATCATTACGCTGAGCTCAATGCCGCGGATCTGAACGCAGCGCTCGAGTTCACGCGCAACAGGGAGCGCTACACCTTCCTCAGATGGGGGCAGGAGGCCTTTCGCAACTTCCGGGTCGTGCCGCCCGACACCGGGATCGTCCACCAGGTGAACCTCGAGTATCTCGCTCGGGTGGTGTTCAGCGAAGCGGAGGGAGACGACCTGATCGCATATCCCGACACTCTCGTCGGGACGGATTCCCATACGACGATGGTGAACGGCCTGGGGGTCGTGGGCTGGGGCGTCGGCGGGATCGAAGCCGAGGCCGCCATGCTCGGGCAGCCCATTTCCATGCTCATTCCGGAGATCGTCGGGTTCCGCCTTATCGATCGTCTGCCGGAGGGGGCAACCGCGACGGATCTGGTGCTCACGATAACCGAGCGGCTGCGGAAGGCGGGGGTGGTCGGGAAGTTCGTCGAGTTCTCTGGGCCGGGGCTCGAATTCCTGACGATTGCCGATCGCGCGACGCTCGGGAACATGTCTCCCGAGTACGGCGCGACGATTGCCATCTGTCCGATCGACGACATGACGCTCGACTATCTGCGGCTGACCGGACGGGAGGAGGCGCACGTCCAGCTCGTCGAGGCCTATGCCAAGGAACAGGGCCTGTTCTGGACGTCCGCCTCTCCGGAACCGGCCTACACCACCACCGTCGAGCTGGATCTCTCGACTGTCGAGCCGAGTCTTGCCGGTCCGAAGCGGCCACAGGACCGCGTCTCGCTGCGACAGGCAAAGAGCCGTTTCGAGCAGGCCTTGACCGGCATGGTGGCCGAACGTAAAACCAACCCTGTCGTTGCGCCGAAGCACGGCGAGATGACGGCTCCCTCGGCGGAACGGACGGCTGTGGCGGTTGCCGCCGCTGCTGACCAGGAGGTTCCAGGGCTGGAAGGCCTCGACCACGGCAGCATCGTTGTCGCCGCCATCACCAGCTGCACCAACACCTCCAATCCGAGCGTGATGATCGGCGCCGGGCTTCTGGCGCGCAACGCCGTGCAGCGCGGCCTGAAGGTGAAGCCATGGGTGAAGACGAGCCTTGCTCCAGGATCGCTTGTGGTCACCGATTATCTCCGGGCCGCGGGACTCCTCGAATACCTCGCGGAGCTTGGCTTCAACGTCGTGGGATATGGCTGCACGACCTGTATCGGAAACAGCGGGCCCCTGCCGGAGCCGGTGTCCGTCATGGTCAAGGACCGCAACCTGGTCGTCGCCTCGGTGCTGAGCGGGAACCGGAACTTCGAGGGGCGGATCCAGAGTCAGGTGCGCGCGAACTACCTCGCGTCACCGCCCCTGGTTGTCGCGTACGCCATTGCGGGCCGGATGCAGGTCGACCTCACGACGGAGCCTCTCGGGGAAGACAGCGCGGGGAACCCGGTGTTCCTGAAGGACGTGTGGCCCTCGGAGCGGGAGATTCAGGAAGCGATGCTCTCTTCGGTCAAGTCGGAGATGTTCCGCGAGCGATACGCGCACGTGTTCGATGGGGACGAGCGCTGGCGCTCGCTGCCCATCCCGACCGGCGAGCGGTTCGAGTGGACGGACGATTCCACGTACATCCGGAACCCGCCGTTCTTCGAGAACATCACGGCCGAGCCGACGTTCCCGTCCGACATC
Source organism: Acidobacteriota bacterium (assembly GCA_013697225.1). GTDB lineage: Bacteria > Acidobacteriota > Vicinamibacteria > Vicinamibacterales > 2-12-FULL-66-21 > JACCXG01. Next base: position 2,032 of record JACCXG010000180.1, on the reverse strand, counting down.
CTCAATGCGCGGGCACTTGCCGTACTGGGCGACAGCGTGACGACGGACCACATCTCTCCGGCGGGGTCGATCCCTGCCGACAGCCCGGCAGGGAAGTATCTGATCTCGAAGGGGGTCCGCCCCGCGGACTTCAACTCGTACGGTGCGCGGCGAGGAAATCACGAGGTGATGATGCGCGGCACGTTTGCCAACATCAGGCTGCGCAATGCGCTTGCACCAGGCACCGAGGGGGGCTGGACGACGCTCCTGCCGAACGGTGGTGTGACGACGATATACGACGCGTCGGTGCGGTATCGCGAAGCCGGCGTGCCACTGCTGGTGCTCGCCGGCAAAGAGTACGGTTCGGGATCTTCGCGCGACTGGGCGGCCAAGGGAACGCTGCTGCTGGGCGTCAAAGCGGTGATCGCGGAGAGCTACGAGCGGATTCACCGCAGCAATCTGGTGAACATGGGAGTCCTGCCGCTGCAGTTCAGGGATGGGGAATCGGCGGCGTCCCTCAAGCTTACCGGCCGGGAGACTTTCGACATTCTTGGTGTGGGTGAGGCGCTGACGCCGCGGGGAAACGTTGTGGTGCGTGCGGCGGCCGAGGACGGGACATCCCGGGATCTCGTCATGGTTGCGCGCATCGATACCCCGGAGGAGCTCGTCGCGTTCCGGCACGGCGGCATCCTGCCGTACGTTTTGCGGCAGCTGGTGGGCCAGTAGGCGGGAATCGAGTGCATTTGTTGCCTGGCGGAACGAGCAGCCATGCAGCCGTGGGCGTGACATCGACCGACCTGAAGCGTCAAGCCGCCGCACTGGGGTTCGACCTGTGCGGCATCGCTCCTGTTGCCGATCACAGCCGGCTGCGGTTCTTCAGGGAATGGCTCGACCGCGGGTATGCGGCAGGTATGGATTACCTCCACCGTTCGGCCGACCGCCGTGCCGACGTCCGCCAGGTGCTCCCGTCCGCGCGAACGGTCGTCTCCCTGGGCACGGTGTACAACGCCGATCGGCCTTACACCACCAGGGACGCCAATCCACGGCAGGCCGCTGTCGCGCGGTATGCGTGGGGGGACGACTACCATGCCGTCATCCAGGAGCGGCTCGATGCGCTGCTCCTGTGGATGCGCAGCACGGCGGGGGAGCCGTTCGAGGCGCGGGCCTACGTCGATACCGGGCCGGTGCAGGAACGCGTTTACGCGCAGCAGGCCGGCATCGGCTGGATCGGGAAGAACACGTGCGTCATCAGCCCCAGGCTGGGATCCTGGATCTTCCTGTCCGAGATCATCTGCAGCCTCGACCTTCAGACCGATGCGCCGGCTCTCGACCAGTGCGGCTCCTGTACGCGCTGCCTCGAGGCCTGCCCGACCGGTGCGCTGGTGGCACCGGGTGTGCTCGACTCGAATCGGTGCCTCTCGTATCTGACCATCGAGAACAAGGGGAGCATTCCCGAGGAGGAGCGGGAAGCCGTCGGACACCATGCCTACGGATGTGACATCTGCCAGGAGGTCTGCCCGTGGAACCTGTCGCACAAGACGGCCGTCTCGCAGGATCCCGCATGGCAGCCCCGCGACGGCCTCGACGCACCCTCACTGCTGGAGCTGTGGGAGCGGACAGATGACGAGCTTCGCGTTCTGCTGAAGGGCAGCGCCATGAAACGTGCGGGAGTTCGGCGGCTGCGGCGGAACCTGGCGGTTGCACTCGGCAATTCGAGCGATCCGGCTGCCGCCGAGGCACTCGAAGGGCACGACGAGCCGACGTGCCGGGATCCCCTCGTCGAGGAGCACGTGGCGTGGGCGGTCGGGAGGCTCCGTGGCTGATCGGAACGGCCGTGCCGTTCGCACGCAGGGTCCAGGGGAGCCGGTCAGCTCGCTCCTGCCGGATCGCCCCACGCTTGCTGTCGTGCGTGAAGTTGCCGCCGGGGGCAAGGTCTGCGATCTGTACAAGCGGGGCACGCAGACAGTTCCCGTGCATCCCTCTTCGATTCTGCGCGCTGTGCAGGACCTTCATCAAGTCGCCGGGGAGATCGCCCGGTCGTCCACATCATGAC
>JACCXG010000146.1 GCA_013697225.1 Acidobacteriota bacterium | reverse complement strand
GGCTGCAGCAGCGATGTGCTCCGTCAGTTCAACGCGGCGGCGTTCCAGGGTCCCCTGCCGGGATCGGTGGGGCTCGAGTCGGGGAACAACTACCTGAAGGGCTGCTTCCAGAGCGCGTTCGACACGTCTCTTCAGCGCACCATCAACCTGGGGGGAGGGCGCGCCCTTCAGCTGCGAGCCGATGCGTTCAACCTCTTCAACGAGGCGCGGATCACCGGGCGCAACACGAGCATCGCGTTCGTGAACCCGAACGACCCGGTCACCGCAACGAACCTGCCCTACGACGCGAACGGCAACGTCGTGGCCGCCCGGTCGCTGCCGCTCGGCGCCGGGTTCGGGGTGGCGAACGCCTATCAGACTCCCCGGCAGATACAGCTGCAGGTCCGCCTGCGGTTCTAATTTAGTCCGGGGGGCTTCGCCCCGCCGGACCCTCCATCGCCCGCGCTGCCGCTTCCCCCGCCTGCAGCTAATCAGACCTGCAGGATTGGTCGAAGCCCCACGTGAGCGTGCGCGGCCCGTAATCCGCGTCGTGGTTTTCCTCTGTCAGGTTCTCCATCTTGTACCCGCCGAGGTACAGGTCGCACTGGTATCGCGCATCGGTCGCCCGCGTAGGCAACTGTGAGGTGTATATCCCCGCGGTGTAGAAGCGGGGCGCGCCGTCTGGTGGAGACGTCCCGTTCGACGAGCTTCCCGCGACGAACGTCTGTGGAAGCTTCGAGGAGCATTCGACCTTCTCGTAGCAGACGAGCGAGAGCGGCACGCCGCAACCCGGAGGTGCCGTGATCGTAAACGACGCCGTTGCCGTGCCCCCACTCACCGAGACGCTGTAGTCGATGACATGGTCCCTGAGCATGTCACTCGTGAACGTCGCCGGGCATGTGGCTGGCGGCAGTTCAGGGGTTGGCGGCGGCGGCACGGGGGGTGGCGTTAGCCCCGGTGGCGTTGTCGTGGGCGGCGGCGGGGAAGGCGGATCCGGGGGAGCCGGAGGTGCTGGCGGCTGTGGTTCAGGAGGGGCCGGCGGGAGAATGCAGAATTCTGCTTCGCCAGCGACCTGCTCGTACCCGAGCAGCCGGTCAGGCGGATGCGGCGAGTGCAGCACGATGTCCCCGATGTAGACGTCGGCCTGGCTCCTGCAGCTGGGGAATGCCACCCGCACTTCCAGGGTGCCGCTTACACCGTTCTGCTGCGCCGGGATGACCCCGCATCGTGAGAGTTCTTCCGACCGGATCTGATTGGCGAAGGTATCGTCCCTCGACCTCCGGTAGATATCGAAGCAGCCCTGGATCGCGGTGTCGCTGGTGTTGTAGAACCTCACCCTGCCGTGTGACAGGGGATCGAACTCGAGCACCTCGCAGAAGACCCCCTGCCTCATTTCCAGGCACAGCGTTCTGCTCAGCGCACTGGGCACGGGCCCGGTCGGATTTGCCGTTGCCGGCGTGTCCGTGCTCGCCGGTGGAGCGGGGTTCGTGACGGGCACCGACACAAGCGTCGGCCCTGTCGGAGTGATGACCCCTGAGTCGCCGCACGCGACCGCAAAGGCCGCGACGACGCACGTCACTGCCAGTCTGAGAGAGAACACATTTCGAGCGAACATACTTCGGCCTCCCGTTTCACCTGCCTGATCCGGATGCGGTCACGCCCTGGTGAAACGACCTTCGGTAAAACCTACCTGCTGGGCTGGGGTCCTGAGGTATTACTCTTCTGTAAGCGAGCCGCGTACCCACCTGATGAGGCAGGAATGTGGCCTGATTCGGCTGCTTACAGTGCTTCAGGCTCTGTCATGGCAGACATTTGTATGCCTATTATCGGATTTCGAGCCTTTTGTCGGGCAAACTCATCTTCACACCGTTTTACATCCTGGCTGTTCCAACCGGCGGTATCCTCTCTGACCATGGTCGGCCCGGTGCGCGTGGGGAGGAGCCTCCCGCTGCTCGCGATGGTTCTCCTGGTCCTTGGGCCAGGTCTGGTCCTCGGCTACTTCGGGTTTCGCGCCCAGTCCGAACGGGAAGAAGGCCTCCGCATCAGCTACACCGCGACGACAATCCTCGTTCGTGACCGGCTGGCCGCCGAGCACCCTCGAGCAGCAGGCGCTCGGGCCGATTCTGAATCCCAACGAGCTTGGCGCGACACCTGATGCCGTCGTCGCCCTCGCCCGGTCGAGTCGCTATCGTCCGCAGTTCGTGGCCGCGTTCGAAAGCGAGCCGGGGATCTTCGACGTCGCGGCCGCGCTCGCCTCGTACGTGCGCACCATCGTCGCGGGAGACGCGCCATTCGATCGATTCATCGCCGGGGATGCGTCCGCGATCGGCGAGAGCGCCAGGCGCGGCTTCGCGCTGTTCCGCACGCACGCACGCTGCACCACGTGCCATGCCGGGCCTCTGCTCTCGGACGAGCGCTTTCACAACACCGGTGTGGCGTGGCGCACCGGGACCGTGACGGATGAGGGGCGCTATCGTGTCACGCAAGCACCGGCTGATCGCGGCGCCTTCAAGACGCCCACCCTGCGTGAGATTGCCCGGACAGCCCCCTACATGCACGACGGCAGCATCCCGTCGCTGGCAGAGGTGATCGACTTCTACGATTCCGGAGGGGTACCGAACCCGGGCCTCGATCGCGAGATCCGGCCGCTGCAGCTGTCGAAGACCGAGAAGCAGGATCTTCTGGCGTTCCTCCGGTCTCTGACAGGTACCATCCGGGAAGGGATGTGAGCCCGACCTCAGCGCGCGGCGTACCCCGGCTTCGGCGTGCCGTCATCCTGCAGGAGACCGACCGTCCAGAGGAGGCCCCTGGTCACGAGGTCGATATACAGAGGGTTCTCGATGATCTCGGTGTTGTGCCCCAATGAGGTGACGAACACCTTGGCCTTGCCGTGCGTGTTCGTCCAGATCATCGGGTGACTCTTGTTCGATTCGACGCTGTGGGCCTGGGCAAGCGGCGTCATCGCAGGCCACACGCGTTCCAGCTCGTATAGCTCTTCGCTGCTCGTGACCCACTTCTCGGGGAGCCCGCGCAGGATCGGATGGCCCTGGGCGACCCAATCGACGGTCAGCGGGCGCTGGCGGTCGTGCCGCAGGCTGAAGGCCCCCATCAGTTCTCCCCATGCCCTGGATTCCGAGCGGCGGTAGCTGTGCACCGCCCCGTGCAGTATCACGGCGCCAACGCCGCTGTCGCGGTGGGCAGCCGCCAGCCGCTCGATCCAGTCCACGTCCACGACGTGAGAGAACGACATGTTGTACAGGACGACGTCGAAGTCTTTCGTCCAGTCCGTGTTCTTGTGCCGGTCGATCATCACCTCGGTGGACGTGCCGGCCGTGTGGTCGACCGTCCAGTGGACCTTGACGCGCTCTGCGATGCCGGGCGGCAGGATCTTCTCCTGCTTCACGAACTCGTGAAAACCACCGCCGGTCACGTAGAGCGCGCGGATGGGGCGAGGGGCGCCGGCCGTGGTCCCCTGAGGCCTGCTATCCCCCTGCGCGGCCGGGAAGACGGGGAACACGCTGATGAGAAGGAGGGCCAGGGTGAGGTGTCTGCGATGCATGAGTTCGTGCATTATGGCATCCCCTTCGTCGACTTATCGCATCGTATAAACTTGCACCCTTGGACCGCGGCCCGCCCTGGCTCAGGCCAGCACGAGTCGTCGCCCGGCCGTGGGATGCGACGCTCGATCAATTCTGGAGTTCTATGCATCGATATGCCGTTTCTCCGCTGACCGTGATGCTCGTGTTGCTCCTCGCGGCTGCAGCCCCTCCGCAGGCGTCCGCGCCTCCCCAGACGCCCGCCCCCCCCTCGACGCAGGCTGGTGCCGCGCCCGCCATACAACCGGTACGCATTCCGCTCGAGCTCTTCCAGGTGCCGGAAGGGCTCGAGGTGACCCTGTGGGCCGCATCGCCGTTGCTGCACAACCCGACCAACATCGACATCGACAAGGACGGCCGCATCTGGGTGGCAGAAGGTGTTCGCTACCGTTCGCACCATGCCCGGCAGCCGGAAGGCGACCGCATCGTCGTGCTGCAGGACACCAACGGCGATGGCACGGCTGACAGCACGCATACGTTCGTGCAGGAGCCTGCCCTCATTGCGCCGCTCGGTGTCTCGGTCATTGACAACAAGATCGTCGTGGCACAACCGCCCGACCTCATTGTTTACACCGACGTGGACCGGAACCTCCGTTTCGATCCGGCGGTGGACACGCGAGAGGTGCTCCTGACCGGTTTCCAGGGCATCAACCATGACCACTCGCTCCACTCGGTGACGGTGGGTCCCGACGGCAAGTGGGTGTTCAACGCCGGCAACACCGGGGCGATGTTCACCGACCGGTCGGGGAAGACGTTCCGGATCTTCGGGTCCTATCGACCCACTCCCGTGGGCCCCTTCAAGTTCCCGCACGATCCTGCTGAGCATGCCGGGAAGCCCAGCGACGACGGGCACGTGTATGTGGGAGGATTCACCGCGCGGATGAATCCCGACGGGACAGGCGTGGAGATCATCGGGCACAACTACCGCAACAGCTACGAACAGTCGGTGACCTCGCTCGGCGACGTGTTCCAGAACGACAACGACGACCCCCCGGCCTGCCGCGTGAGCTGGGTGATGGAGTACGCCAATTTCGGCTTCTCGTCGAACGACGGCCAGCGGACCTGGCAGGCGGATCGCCGGCCGGGTCAGTCGATTCCTGTCGCGGAGTGGCGCCAGGAGGATCCGGGCATGACGCCGGCGGGGGACGTCTACGGGGGCGGGTCGCCGACAGGCAACGTCTTCTATGAGAACGGCGCGCTCGGCCCGTCGTGGGAGGGGACCTTCCTTGCGGCCGAGCCTGGGCGTAACGAGGTGTTCGCCTACCAGCCGGCTCGGGAAGGCGCCGGGTTCGCGCTCGAGCGGAAGATCTTCTTCACGTCGAACGTGAAGCAGCAGTACGCCGGGTCGGACTTTCTCGGGGGTAACCGAAGTGTGACCGGAGCGGTCGCGACCCTGTTCCGCCCCTCCGACATCGCCATCGGACCGGACGGCGCCCTCTACGTCAGCGACTGGATCGACGCCAGGGTGGGCGGGCACCAGGCTCTTGACGAGACCACGTCCGGAGCCATCTATCGGATCGCTCCGAAAGGTTTCACGCCCAAAGTACCGGCTTTCGACCCGGCGACTGTCGAGGGACTGATTACGGCGCTGCGGTCACCGGCGGTGAACGTCCGGGCAATCGGCTTCGAAGGGCTGAAGGCGCGCGGCGCGGCTGCCGTTGACGCGGTTGCGGCATTGCTCGACGACCCGAACCTCTATATGCGCGGCCGTGCAATCCACCTCCTGTACCAGCTTGGTCCTGAGGGTCGCAAGCGGGCGGGGTCGCCCGAGTCGTATACCGAGCCGGCGCTGAGGATTGCGGCGTATCGAGGCATGCGGCGCGCCGATCTCGACGTCCTCCCGGTCGCCGCCCGTCTCGCCCGCGACACCGACCCGGGCGTGCGCCGTGAGGTGGCCCTCTCCCTGCGGGACCAGCCTGCCGCAGCGTCGCTCGACATCCTTGTCGAGATTGCGCGGGGCTACGACGGGCAGGATCGCACTTACCTGGAAGCGCTTGGAACCGGCGCCACCGGGAAGGAGCCGGAGCTGTACGACCGCCTGCGGCGGGAGCTCGGGGTCAAGGACGATCCGACGACGTGGTCGGGCACGTTCGCACGGCTTGCCTGGCGGCTGCACGTGCCTGCCGCGGTGCCCAATCTGACGACCCGCGCAGCGTCCGCGAAGCTGCCGGCGGCCGATCGCCGCCTGGCGCTCGATACCCTGGCGTTCGTCAAGGATCCCGCGGCCTCCAAGGCCATGCTCACTCTGGCCCAGGCGGTGGGCCCCTTCCGTGAGCAGGCGACGTGGTGGCTGCTGAACCGTATGACGAACCACTGGGCGGATCATGGGCTGCGCCCGGCGCTCAAGGCGGCCGGCATCTACGATCCCGAGACGATCGTGCTGCGGGAGGCCGTCATACCCCCGGCGCCAGCGGACCTCCCGGAGCTTTCAATCACAGAGATCGTGAGCCTCAAGGGGGATGCGGGCCGAGGGAAGACAACCGCCACCCGCTGCCTCATGTGCCACACCGTCGAGGGCACGGGGGCCGAGCTGGGGCCGGCGCTGGACGGCTGGGGGCAGGGCAAGTCTGCCGAGGTGATTGCGACGGCGCTGGTCAACCCGAACGCCGAGATCGCGCATGGCTACGACGGCACGGAGCTCCAGACGAAGGACGGGCTGACGATCCAGGGGATCCTGCTCAAGCAGGATGACCCGCTGATGATGCGCAGCATGGGGGGGATTACGCAGATCATCCCTGCCGACCGCGTCGCCGCCCGTCGCCGGATGGCGGACTCGCTGATGATGAGCGCCGCGCATCTGGGCCTCACCACGCAGGATGTCGCCGACCTGGTCGCGTTCCTGAGCGGCAACTGAGCGGAGGCCAATCGCAGAATTGCGAAGTGGCCCCCGCCTGCCTTCGGAGAACCGATGACACATCGATTCATCAGGCTCGTGCTGACGCTCGCCGCGATCGCTCTCCTGATCGCCCCATGGCTCAGGGCCAGCGACAGCCTGAAAGGGACGAACGTCGACTGGGGCGTGTACCGCGGTGATCCCGGCGCCGGCCAGTACTCGGCCCTGGCCCAGATTCACGCGGCCAACGTGCATCGACTGGAGCCGGCCTGGGTCTACCGCACCGGCGACGCGACGCCCCGTTCGACGATGCACGTGAACCCAGTCGTGATTGACGGTGTGATGTACGTGACGACGCCGAGCATGAGAGCCGTGGCCCTCGACGCGGCGACCGGCCGCGAGCGCTGGACGTTCGACCCGGCGCCGCACAACGACGGGACCGTCGTGCGGCTTCGCAACAGGGGCCTGGCCTACTGGAAAGGAAACGCAGGGGAGCGGATCTTCCATTTCGTGCGCGAGCGGGTCTATGCGCTCGATGCAGCCAGCGGGCAGCTCGTCACGTCCTTCGGGGAGAACGGCTACATCGATCTGCGCGAGCATCTCGGCGTCGATCCCGCCAGCGTCTTCGTCGAGATGACCTCCCCCGGTGCCATCTATGCCAACTTCCTCATCGTTGGCTCCCGCGTCAACGAGAGCTACGACGCATCCCCAGGGCACATCCGCGCCTACGACACCGTCACGGGGCAGCTTCGCTGGATCTTCCACACGATCCCGCAGCCCGGGGAAGTCGGCCACGAGACGTGGCAATGGGTGGACGGAGAGCCCTACGGCGGCGCGAACGCATGGGGGGGAATCACCGTCGACGAAAAGCGCGGCTGGGTGTTTTGCGCGACGGGCTCCGCGACCGAGGATTTCTACGGCGGGTTCCGCAAGGGGCAGAACCTGTTTGCGAACACCGTGCTCGCGCTGGACGCGTCCACGGGTGAGCGCAAGTGGCACTTTCAGACCGTTCGTCACGACATCTGGGACTACGACAACCCCCCGGCCCCAATCCTCGTGACCCTGACGTCCGGCGGGACAGCACGTGACGTCGTCGTGCAGCTCACAAAGATGGGCTATACGTTCGTGCTCGATCGCGACACCGGCGAGCCGGTCTTTCCGGTTCATGAGATGCCGGTGCCGCACTCCACCGTCCCCGGCGAGGAAACCTGGCCCACACAGCCGGTGCCGATCAAGCCGGCACCGCTCGTGCGCCAGGCGCTGACGGAAGCGGATCTCACCAGCATCACCCCGGAATCACGCGCATACGCCCTTCAGGAGTTCAGGAAGTACGTCTCGGGGCCGATTTATACGCCGCCGACCCTGCAGGGGACGCTCACCACGCCAGGGCACCTGGGGGGCAGCGAGTGGAGCGGCGGCTCGTTCGATCCGATGCTGAACGTGCTGTACACCAGCGTCAACGACGCACCGACGATCAACCGGCTCCGGCCGGTCCATGACTACTCTCCCGGGGCGGCAGACAACCCGGCCCAGCTGGGCCGCCGGATTTACGAGCGCAACTGCGTCGCCTGCCACGGTACCGAGCGCCAGGGAGTGCCGCCGCACACGCCCGCGCTGTTGAAGCTCGGGAAGAGCCGGAAGGAAATCGACGGGATCATCCTGGAGGGCCGGAACAGCATGCCGGCATTCCGTCAGTTCCGCCCGCAGGAGCTGAATGCCCTGGCGGCATACCTGGCGACCGCTCCCGGCGAGATTCAGACGGCCGGCGTGAACGGCCAGGCAGATCGCTACACGATCGACGGCTACGTGGTGTTCACGGATCAGCACGGCGTCCCGGCGATTGCGCCACCCTGGGGCACCCTGAACGCCGTCGATCTCGTCAAGGGGGAGATCCTGTGGAAGGTGCCGCTCGGTGAGTATCCGCAGCTGGTCGAGAAGGGGATCCGGAACACCGGCACCATGAACTACGGCGGTGCCGTGGCGACCGCGGGCGGCGTGATCTTCATCGCTGCGACCGCCGACGAGAAGATCCGCGCGTTCGAGAAGCACTCGGGCCGGGTCCTGTGGGAATACCAGCTCCCGGCAGGGGGATACGCCACCCCCAGCGTCTACATGGTGAACGGCCGGCAGTACGTGGCCATCGCCGCCGGGGGGAGCGGCAAGAACGCAACGAAGTCCGGCGACACGATCATGGCGTTCGCGCTGCCGCAGGCGGGCGAATCGCGGCCGGACTCCGGCCGCGGGGCGACCTCGTCCCCGGAGTGGATCGAGCTGTTTGACGGGAAGACGCTGGACGGGTGGGTCCACATGAACGGCGGACACCGGTACACCGTCGAAGATGGCGCGATCGTGGGGCGCACCGTCGAGAGCAGCGCTCACATGAACTCCTTCCTGTGCACGACCCGCGAATTCGACGATTTCGAGCTCGAGCTGGAGACGACCGTCGACCGCATCACGAATCAGGGAATCCAGATCCGCAGCCAGGTGAGGCCCGTTCGGGGAACGGGCAAGAGCTTCGAGGTGTTCCCCGGCAGGGTGTACGGACCGCAGGTCGAAGTGCGGCGCTTCTACCCGGAGCAGCCGACGACGGGTCTCCTGTACGGCGAGGCGCTCGGCACCGGCTGGCTGTCCTCGCAGACGAAGATCGACCAGGGGCACCGTCACTTCATCGACGAGGGCTGGAACAAGCTGCGGATCGTGGCGAACGGCCCGCGCATCCAGACCTGGGTGAACGGCCAGCCCGTCGAGGACCTGGTCAACGAAGCGGTCTACCGCACGCACCCGAAGGGCTTCATCGGGCTGCAGGTCCACGGGCTCAGCGAGCGTGAGATCAACACGCCCATCCATGCTGGTTCCGGCGTGACCCCGAGCCAGCCCATGGTGATGAAATGGCGCAATATCCGTATTCGGCCGCTCAGGAGTGCACGGTGAAGTCAGGGCCGGTGGTCCTCGCGCGGGTGATCATCATGAATGGATGCGGTCGTCTGGGACTCGGAGTCCGGTGCGTTATGACCACCAGCCTCGTTCGTATGACGCGGTCCGCAACGTTGTTGCGGGCGCTCCTGGCGGCCGGCACTGTATGTGCCGCGTGGACCGCCCTTTCAGGTGCGCAGCAGCATCCGCTGCGTGAAGCGTTGACGTTCCACGCCTCGTTCGACGGAGGCGCCGACGCCACCTACGCGGCAGGTGACCCGTCCCTCTACTGGGCGCCGTCCTTCAAGGAGCGGCAGAAGGCGGCGAAGGGCCTGCCCCCAGGCGGCGAGGTCCGGCGGGTTGTCGGCGGGGGCCGGTACGGAGACGCCTTGCACGTCACGACGCGGAAATCGCCAATCGTGTTCTTCCAGGGTGCGCAGAACATGCCGTACCGAACTGCGAACTGGAGCGGGACCGTGTCCTTCTGGTTGAGTGTCGATCCGGAAGGGGAGCTGGAACCGGGCTTCTGCGATCCCGTGCAGATCACGCCGCGTGCATGGAACGATGCTGCCTTCTTCGTCGAGTTCGAGAAGCGGCCCGAGGCCATCCCTTTCCGTCTCGGCGTCTACGCGGACTTCAACGTGTGGAACCCTACCAAGCGGGAGTTTGCGGAGATCCCCGCCGGCGAGCGACCGCTCATCACCGTGGACAGCCCGCCGTTCGGCCGGGGCAGGTGGACGCACGTGCTGTTCACGTTCGATCGCTTCAATACGGGAAAACCGGATGGCGAGGTGCGCCTGTACCTGAACGGACAGCCCTCAGGCTCGCTGGGTCCCCGCCAGCAGACTCTGACCTGGGATCCGGGCGAGACGACGATCGCGCTTGGTCTGGGCTACATAGGCCTGCTGGACGAGCTCTCGATTTTCAATCGGGTCCTGACGGACGCCGAGATTCGGCTCCTGCACGCGCTGGAGAGCGGAGTGAGCGGTCTTATCCGGGAATGATTGCGTTGCGTGGCGTTCCGGCCCGGGGCAAAGCCGCCGGCCTCGGGCCTTGCCAGGGAGCCGCACGATACGGACTGCGGGAGGCCCAACTCCCAACTCCCAACTCCCAACGCCCAACGCCCAACGCCAACTCCCAACCCCCAACTCCCACGGAAGCAGGCAGCGGAAAGCGGGCAGCCCTCCGCTGCCCTGATC
>JACCXG010000136.1 GCA_013697225.1 Acidobacteriota bacterium | reverse complement strand
GGTGGTGCGCCGGCAGATCGAAGTGGTGAACGTGATTGCCCATGTGATCGACGAAAGCGAAGATCCGTGCCTTGGGGTTGACGGACAACTGGAACGTGAAACACCGCTGCGTGGTCTCGGTCCGGGGATGCATCCGGACCTCCATGATGCTCTGCCACACCGGGCGGCTGTATCGATAACGGGTCAGGTGGCGGATCGCGTAGAGCACGTCTTCAGCCTTCGAAGGCAATCTCGATGGGGTAGTCGATGTACGCGTCATGGACCGCGGCGTGCAGCGCGCGGCACTGCTCCACCACACCGTGCAGAAACGCGTGCAGGTCTCCGGCAAGCAGCTCGGGGACCGTCGCAAAGGCAAGCGAGGAGCGGAGCCGGCCGATCACCCGGCCGATGTGCGCGCGCTGGCGCCCTGCCGAAGACGAGGTGATCGCCCCGAGCGACACGTACATCCGCTCGACCGAGTAGTGCACGGAGTACGGGAACTCCGGATGCAGCAGCAGGAGCTCCGCAATCCGATCCGGCTGCAGGTCGGCAGTGAAGACCTTGCAGTAGCAGTCGAACGCCGCGCAGCTGGCGAGCAGGGCCACCCAGTCGAGATCGTCGGCCTCGGCCTCCCCCGGCGTGGCGAAGTACGCGTCGAGCAGCATCGACACGGCACAGGCGCGCTCGGTGAACTTCCCGAGCTGCACGAAGCGCCAGCCCTCGCCGTGCGTCATCGTCGTCTCGCTCACGCCGTGAAACGAGTAGGATCCCTCACGCACCGCCGCCACCAGACGCATCACGGACTCGTCGTCCTGCACGTCCACGCCGAGGCCGACCGCCTCGTGATACAGCCGGTTGAGCTGCTCCCACATTTCGGCGCTGATCTCTTCACGCACCTGGGCGGCGTTCTCCCTCGCGGCAGCCAGGCACGCCACGATGGACGACCTGTTGTCGCCGTCGGCCGCGAGGCGGCGGATCGCGTCGTGCGGATCGCCGCCGGCCCCGGCCGGAAGCCCCATCATGGTGAGCGCCCGATCCCACCGCTCGCCGCTCGTGATTGCGCGGCGGCTGAGAATCAGGCTTTGAGAGGCATCGACAACGCGGGCACAGTTGTCCGCCCGCTCGAAGTAGCGGCTCATCCAGTAGAGGCTGTCGGCAACACGCGAAAGCATCGGAGTTATCCGCTTACGACTGGAGCACCCACGTGTCTTTGGAGCCGCCGCCCTGGGAGGAATTCACGATGAGCGACCCCTTCCGCAGCGCCACCCGTGTCAGCCCGCCGGGGACGATGCTGACCTTGTCGCCGAACAGCACGTAGGGACGCAGGTCCACATGCCGCGGCGCGATGCTGCCGTCGACGAAGCAGGGGGCCGTCGAGAGCGCCAGCACCGGTTGCGCGATGTAGTTTCGAGGGTCCGCCAGCAGCCGGTCGCGCATGTTGCGACGCCCCTCCTCCGTGCTCTGCGGGCCGATCAGCATCCCGTAGCCGCCAGACTCGCCAACCGCCTTCACCACGAACTGGTGCAGGTTGTCGGCGACGTGCGCGCACTGTACCCGATCCCACATCAGCAGCGTCTCGACGTTGTCGAGTATCGGATCCTGATCGAGGTAGTACTTGATCATCTTCGGGACGAACGCGTAGATCGCCTTGTCGTCGGCCACGCCGGTACCGAGCGCGTTGGCCAGCGTTACCGATCCGGCACGGTAGGCGCTGAACAGCCCCGGCGCGCCAAGCGACGAATCGACGCGGAACGCCAGCGGATCCAGGAAGTCGTCGTCCACCCGCCTGTAGATCACGTGCACACGCGTGAGCCCCCGCGTGGTGCGCATGTAGACCATGTTGTTGTGCACGACGAGATCGCGCCCCTCTACCAGCTCGATGCCCATCTGCCTGGCGAGGAACGCGTGCTCGAAGTACGCCGAGTTGTAGACACCCGGCGTGAGCAGGACGATGGTGGGGTCGGTGCACCCTTCGGGCGCCAGGGCGCGGAGCGTGGAGAGCAGGGTCTGGCTGTACTGCTCGATGGGCCTCACACCGCACTTCCGGAAGAGCGTCGGGAAGATCTGCTTCATCACCTTGCGGCCGGAGAGCATGTAAGAGACTCCGCTCGGCACCCGCAGGTTGTCTTCGAGCACGACGAAGCGTCCGCCCGGGAGCCGGACGAGGTCCGTGCCCATGACGCTGACGTACACATCACGCGGCACCTTCACGCCGATCATCTGACGGCGGAAGTGGCGGCACGTGTACACGATCTCCCCGGGCACCACCCGGTCGCCGACAATCCGCCGGTCGTTGTAGATGTCCTTCAGGAACAGGTTGAGCGCGATGATCCGCTGCGTGAGGCCGCGCTCGATCACGTCCCATTCAGCCGCCGAGATGATCCGGGGGAGCAGGTCGTGCGGGAAGATGCGTTCGGTCGCCTCGTTGCGCCCGTAGACCGTGAACGTGATTCCCTGATGAAAGAAGCTGAGGTCCGCCTTCTGCTTGTTCTGGAGGAGCTCCCCATGGGTCAGACGGAGCAGTTCCTTGTGCAGCTTGCGGTACGGACGCCGGGGCTGCATCTTCGCGTCGAACATCTCGTCGAAGGCGCTCGACTGCGTGTAGCCATCGAAGAGACCCGGAGCGGACGGCAGCAGGGCCGGGATTTCGGGGTTTTCGACCGGAGGATTCGCCAGGGAACGGGACATCGTCTCCTCCCCATGCAATGGTCGAGCCGGTTTTTGCCGTCCTCGCGAAGCCACTGCCGATCACCGGGTCAGGGCGGCGGCGGCCCGAACTCGATGGCGGGCAACTCTTCCACCGCTCGCCGCAGGGACTGCTCCCAGGAGGAATGAATGAGGTTGAGATCCGGGTCCGTTGCGCCGAGGCGGCGGTAATGCGTCACGGCAAGACTGTCGCTCCGGTAGACGAGCAGATCGATTGGCGGACCGACCGTCACGTTCGACCTCATTGCTGCGTCGAACGAGAGGAGGGCGTACTTCGCGGCGGCTTCGAGCGACGTGCCCGTGTGGATACCGCGGTCGAGGATCGGGCGCCCGTACTTGACTTCCCCGAGCTGCAGATACGGGGAGTCTTCCGTGGCCTGGAGCGGATTTCCCTGCGGGTAAATGAGGTACAGCGTGGGCGGAGCTCCACGGATCTGCCCGCCGAGCAGGAGGTTCACGTTGAAGCTGAAATTGTCCCGCTCGAGCGAGGCGCGGTCGATTTCCGATACACGACGGACACAGTCCCCGACGATGCGCGCGGCGTGATAGAGCGAGGGGGCCGAGGCCAGGCCAAGCCCCGCGTCAAAATCCGCCTTCAGCAGCGAGATGACGGACTGGCTGATGGAGAGACTGCCGCTCGTCAGGATGACGAACACCCGCTCCCCTTCCGTGACGAAGCGATACATCTTGCGGCACTGGTTCACCTGATCGAACCCGGCGTTCGACCGTGAATCAGAAGCCATCACGAGACCATCGGCGGTCACAATTCCCAGACAGTAAGTCACGAGTCCTCACGCGAAATATCGAGCGGTTCATCATACACGCGGCACGATTCGGGGACCGAGCGCACCTCCCGGCATGGATCGTGCGTGTAGACTGGGGTACGTCTATGCGCATTCGTCTTGGTTATGACATCAGCTTCGATATCCCGGCGCCCGTACCCATGGTGGCCCTGTTGAACGTACACCCCTCACGGCGCGAGCACCTTCGGGAAGGGGACCGCGTCCTGACCGAACCGGAGGTGCCCGCCGAGGAGTTCCGGGACATCTTCGGCAACATCGCCACGCGGATCATGGCGCCCCCAGGGAGGTTGCGCCTGTTCAACTCCACGTTGATCGAGGATTCCGGCGAGCCGGATCCGGTGTATCCCGATGCGAGAGAGGTGCCCGTCCGGGAGCTCCCGCCCGAGACGCTTCGGTACCTGATGGGAAGCCGGTTCTGCGAAGTGGACCTGCTCTCGGCGACGGCTGTGGAGCTGTTCGGCAACGCGCCGCGCGGATGGGGACGCGTGCAGGCGGTGTGTGACTGGGTGCACGCGAAGGTGACGTTCGACTACGCCCGTGCACGGCCGACGCGCACCGCACTCGACGTCTACACGGAGCGTGTCGGCGTGTGCCGCGACTTCCAGCACCTGGCGATTACGTTCTGCCGGTGCCTGAACATCCCGGCCCGCTACACCGCCGGGTATCTGGGCGATATCGGGGTACCGCCGGCGGACTCCCCGATGGATTTCAGCGCCTGGTTCGAGGCCTACCTCGAGGATCGCTGGTGGACGTTCGACGCCCGGCACGACCGCCCCCGGATCGGGCGCGTCCTGCTCGCGACCGGCCTCGATGCCACCGACGTGGCCATCACGACCTCGTTCGGGTCGTCGAGGCTGACCGGGTTCTCCGTGGTGAGCGACGAAATCGTCTGACCGCCCGGGCGGGGGACAAATATGTCGCTGCTGCCAGTTGCCAGCACCGGTTGCCAGTCTCCAGTCGCCGGTTTGCAGTGGCCGGTTTCCAGTTTCCAGCACGAGTAGTTTTCGGTTGCCGGTTGCCAGTCTCCCGTTGCCAGTATCCAGCACGACCGTTGCCAACATCCAGCTTCCAGTTCCGGCACGACCAATTGCCAGTATCCAGTTGCCAGCTGCTAGTTACTCGCCAGGCTTCGGTTCAGACTGCGGCTGCCAGTTGCCGGTTGCCTGCTTCCCGCTTCCAGCTGCCAGTTGCCGGTCCGAGCCGGCCTGCTTCGCAGGCGGAACGGTTAGCACGGGAACCGGCGACTGGCAACCGGGAACTGGCGACTGGCGACTGGCGACTGGCCGCGACTGGCTACTGGTCACTGCTCGTAACTGGTAACTGGCCCCTGGCTGGCAACTGGCAACTGGCCGACTGGTAACTGTTAACTGGTGACTGGCGCCTGGCGAGACGTGCATGTAGCCCGGCGGTGGAGACCGACATTCCTGTCGGCCGGCCGCACCACGGTCAGGCGAAGTAAACCCACAGCCCCACAACGAGAACCGCCAGCGTGACGGAAGCGGCCATGTGGACGCGGAACAGCCCGGCTGAGCGGGGGTTATCCGGGATATACGAGCTGTCGAGCGTCTTGAACGTCAGGCCGCGCAGGCGCGCCAGGTTCGTCGGCTCCGTTGCCAGCGACACACCGACGAGCAGCAGGGAGCTGATGACGAACAGCACGACCGCAAAGTGCAGGAAGTTCATGGTGACGAGCGGTCCGAACATCTGCGCAAGCACGCTCGTCCGGTTCAGCTCCAGGATGAAACGGGTGCCCCCAAGCACCGCGCCTGCGCCGAGCGCCGTGATGGCTCCATAGCGGTTCGCCCGGGGCCAGAAGATGCCGAAGAGGAAGACGGCGGCAATCGGGGGGCTCACATACGCCTGCACGCTCTGGAGGTAGATGTAGACCTCCGTGCTCAGGTAACTGATGAAAGGCACCCACAGGATCCCGAGGCCCACCATCACAACCGTGAAGAGGCGGCCGATCGTCACGAGCCGCCGCTCGCTTGCTGTGGGGTCCCACTTCTTGTACACGTCGAACGTAATGAGCGTCGAGGCCGAGTTGAACGTTCCCGCCAGCGAGGACATGAGGGCGGCCATCAGCGCGGCGACCATCAGGCCCATGACCCCGGATGGCAGCAGCCTCAGCACCAGGGTCGGGTAGGCATTATCGCCGGTGACGTCCGGGTACAAGGCCCTGGCGATCAGACCTGGCAGCACCAGCACGAACACCGGAAGGATCTTCAGCAGGCCGCAGAACAGCGCGCCCCCGCGCGCGTCCTCCTCGCTCCTCGCACCGAGCACGCGCTGCACGATGACCTGATCCGTGCACCAGTACCACACTCCGAGAATCGGGGCGCCGAAGAAGATGCCGGTCCACGGGAACGCCGGATCGGACGGGGGACGCATCATGCTGAAGAAATCGGCCGGGAGCGCGGCACGAAGCCCCTCCATCCCCCCGACCTGGTCGAGCCCGAGGATGGTCAGCGTGATGGCGCCCCCGAGCAGCACGACCGCCTGCAGGAGCTCGGTGTAGATGACCGCTGCGAGCCCCCCCAGAACGGTGTACACCCCTGTCGCAATCACCATGACCGCGGCCGACGTGTAGAAGTCCCACCCGACCGTCTGCTGCAGCACGATGCTGCCGGCGTACAGCGACACCGAAATTTTTGTGAAGATGTACGCGAGCACCGAGACGGTCGTCAGGTACCAGCGGCACGCCGGGCCGTACCGGCGCTCGAGGAACTCCGGCATCGTGTAGACGTTGCTCCGCAGGTAGAAGGGCACGAACACCCACCCGAGGATCATCGCCATGAAGACCGCCAGCCACTCGAAGTGCCCGACCGCCAGGCCCGAGCTCGCGCCGGACCCGGCAAGGCCGATGAAATGCTCGCTGGAGATGTTCGTCGCGAAGAGCGACGCGCCGATGGCTACCCACCCGACACTGCGGTCGGCCAGGAAGTACCCGCGGCTGGTCTTCGCCCGCCGGAAGAAGTAAGCGCCGATCGCAAAGACGATCGCGAAATACAGGATGACAATGGCGTAGTCGAGTGGGCTCATGGAGTCAGCCGATCGGCAGTGGCAACGGTGGTGAACGGAAACCCGGTGAATCTTGCCACAAGTCGCGCGGATCGGTGTTCCCAGTTACCAGTTCCCAGTCGCCAGTTGCCAGTCCCGCTTCCTGCTTCCCGCTGCCTGCTGCCTGCTGCCCGGCACGAGTTACCAGTTCCCAGTTCCCAGTTCCCAGTTCCCTTGCCAGTTCCCGCTGCTCGCTCGCCGCTACCGGGTGCTGCCCGCTTCGTTGCCGCCGGGCGCCTGGTAGACCCGGATCTGTCCGATTCCCCAGCGCTCCGTTGTCGCGGCGGCACCGGTCTGTGTCACGCGCACGAACCGTCCCCGCACGGGCGGAAAAGTGATGACGGTCGTGGGGGTCCCCCCCGCTCCTTGCGCCACGGGCGCGCCCCAGGTGGTCCCATCTGGCGAGACCTGCACCGAGTAGGCGACGGGCCCCGTAGCCGGCGGCCCGCCGCGGCCGCCGCCACGGCCGGCCGGGAGTGCCTGCGGGGCTGCGGGTTCGGGCGTGGCCCGTCCCTGCGCGCCCGAGGCGGACGACGTTGGCGCGCCTGT
>JACCXG010000129.1 GCA_013697225.1 Acidobacteriota bacterium | reverse complement strand
CCGTACGGGCGGCATGCCGGTGGCGGTCGCCGCCCGGCCGGCGCGCGCCGCCAGCTACGTCGCAGAGACGGTAGTGGATGTCCGCGGAGTCGCGCCGGGCGCTCGCGTGGGACTGGCCGCGTTCGGTAATCGCGACAATCTGCTTGCGGTGACCGTCGATCGTGCCGAGGAGGCCGGCGGCGGGCTGAGCGTCACGGTCTGGCGAAACCAGAAGGGGCAGCGTGCAACACTGGCGAGCCATCCCGTCGAGGAGGGTGGGCCGGTGCACCTGCAGGTCAAGGCGACGGACCGGGCTCGTTTTCAATTCGCGGTGGGTTCGGACGGCACGCAGTGGAAGACGCTGGCTCCAGGCGCTGACAGCGGCGATCTACCCCCGTGGGACCTCGCGGTGCGGGTCGCGCTCCTCGTTGCCGGGCCGCCCACCGCATCAGGGGCGTTTGGAACGTTCAGGCTCGAGCACGTCGGGCCTGACGCTGCACGGGCGCGGGGGCAACGCTCCACGCGCGCTGAGGGCGGCACTCGGTACCCGAGCGCCATTCCGTCCCTGCTCCGTTGGCGCGCATTATCCCGCAGCGTCCCGGTGTCCGGAAGGGGCGCCGGCTGCCGCGTGTAGAATGCCCGCACGATGTATGCGCTCGTCGAGGTGACGGCGCGCTCGTGTTCTGGCTGGTGCTGTTCTGACCCCTTCTGGAGGCCTCGCATGGCGCGCGCAGCTGATTCCCACGACGTTCACCGGACACGGCTCTTCGCCGGGGTCTGCCTCGCGCTGATTCCGACCGGCGCCGCGTTTGCCCTCATCAGCAACGTCATCGGGCAGTTGAAGGAGGAGTTCATCCTCACTAATTACCAGGCAGGCCTGATCGGCGGCGCCGCGCTGTGGGGGATGGCGATTTCGCTCCTCGTCCTGGGCCCGCTGCTCGAGGGTTACGGCATGAAGAAGGGGGCTGCGCTTGCCTTCATCGGCCATCTGGCGGGGCTGACGCTCATGATCTCCGCCGTCTGGCTCCGCCACGACCCGGGCGCCGCATTCTGGATGCTGATGGCCGGGGCCGTCCTCCTGGCTGGCGGCAACGGCATGATCGAAGTCGTCGGAAACCCGCTGACCGCCGCGCTCTACCCGCATGACAAGACGACCAAGCTGAATCTCTTCCACGCGTTCTTCCCGATGGCGATCCTGATCGCGGGAATCGTCGGCTACACGCTGAACCAGATGACCGACGTGGCCGGCGGCTTCTTCCACCGCTGGACCTTTCAGCTCGGCATCGTCTACGTCCCGATGATCGTCTACGGGATGCTGCTGCTGCCGCAGCAGTTCCCCCCGACCGAGAACACCGCCGCGGGCATCCCCGTGAAGGAGATGTTCCGCTACACGCTGACGCACCCGCTCATGTACGCGCTGCTCTTCGTCATGGCTGTCGCCATATCGCTGGAGCTGGGGTCCAGCCGGTGGATTCCGGAGGTGTTCGCACGGCTTGGCGTGCCGGGGATCCTCCTGCTGTCGTGGATTGCGCTCGTCATGATGGTGCTGCGGCTGTTCGCAAGCCACTTCGTGGAGCGCCTGTCCCCGCCGGGGATGCTCTGCGGCGCGTCGTTCTTCACCGGCGCGGGCCTGGTGCTGTTCAGCGCCGCGCAGGGGACGGTCTCGGCTTTCCTCGCGGCCACGTTCTTCGGGGTCGGCGTCGCGTTCTTCTTCCCGACGATCGTCGGCATCGTCAGCGAGCGCCTGCCGCGAACCGGGTCGCTGGGCATCGTGCTGACGTGCGGCGTCGGGCTCGCGGCTGCGGGGGCGGTTGGCGTGCCCGGCATCGGCCTCATCGGCGACCGCCAGCTGGCGCAATACCTCGATGCGGAGGGGCGAAGGGAGACCGCTGTCGCGCTGCTGAACCGCGCGGAGGCGACGCTGCCCGGTTATGTCACCAGGGCGCAGCAGGCCAGCGTCGAGGAACTGCGGCGGCTCGGCTACCGCGCGAGCGATGTCGAGCGGGCGCTCGCGACCACGCGACAGGCGCTGACGGAGTACCGTGAGAG
>JACCXG010000014.1 GCA_013697225.1 Acidobacteriota bacterium | reverse complement strand
TCCTTTTCCCGTGACGGCCAGTGGATCGCCTACACCACATGGACGGATGCGGAGATGGGGCGCGTACGTGTCGTCCGCCCCGACGGTGCTGCCGCGCGGGACGTCGTCACGCAGCCGGGACACTATGTCGAGCCGTCTTTCTCGCCCGATGGCGGGATGATCGTGTTCCGGCGCCTTGGCGGTGACACGGCGCGAGGCCCGTACTTCAGCGAGGAACCGGGGATCTATGTCGTCCCGAGCGGCGGCGGGGAAGCGGTCCTCGTGCGCGAGGGGGGAGCCGCGCCGGAGTTCGACCACACCGGCACGCGCGTCTACGTCAAGGAGGTGCGTGAAGAGAAGTTCACCCTGCTCAGCGTCGGGCTTCCCTCCGGCGACTCACCGCTGCCAGGGCGCGACGAGATCGAGCACATCCGCAGTGAGAATGCCACGCACTTTGCCCCGTCTCCGGACGGGCAGTGGCTGGCCTTCCAGGAGCGGTTCAGGACGTTCATTGCGCCGTTCCCGCGGACCGGCCGGCCGGTCGACATCGGCCCCGGTACACAGGCCTACCCCGTGCAGCGTGTCTCGCGCGATGCCGGTTTCTACCTGCACTGGTCGGGAGATGGGCGCCGGCTGCACTGGGCCCTCGGCCCCGAGCTCTACACGCGGGATCTCTCTCAGACATTCGTGTTTGCCGGTCCGCCGCCCAAGCCTGGTGAAGCGGAGCGGACCCTCAAGACCGAGCCTGAGGCGAAGGGCGTTTCAATCGGGTTCACGGCGCAGAGCGACGTGCCGTCGGGTTCGGTGGCGCTTGTTGGCGCGCGTGTGATCACGATGGGCGGGTCGAAGCCAGGTGCGATTGCTGGAACACCTGGCGTAATCGAGAACGCCACCGTCCTGGTCGAGGGGAACCGGATCGTGGCGGTCGGCCCTGTCGGCGCGGTGCAGGTGCCGGCCGGGGCGCATCGCGTGGACGTCACCGGACGGACAATCGTGCCGGGCCTCATCGACGTGCACGGCCACGTCGGCGGGGAGTCCGCCGGGCTGCTCGCGCAATCGAGCTGGCCGCTTGCGGCCAACGTGGCGTTCGGCGTGACCACATCGCACGATCCGTCCAACAACACGGAGACGGTCTTCTCGAACGCCGAGCTCATTCGCACCGGCGCCAAGCTCGGCCCTCGGCTGTTCTCGACGGGAACGATCCTCTATGGCGCCGAGACGCCGTTCAAAGCCGTTGTCGAGAGCTACGAGGATGCGCTGTCGCACCTGCGGCGTTTGAAAGCGGTTGGCGCGTTCAGCGTGAAGAGCTACAACCAGCAGCGGCGCGATGCGCGGCAGATGATCGTCAAGGCCGGGCGCGAGCTCGACATGCTGGTCGTGCCCGAGGGAGGGTCGCTTCTCTACCAGAACCAGACGCAGGTGCTCGACGGGCACACCGGGATCGAGCATGCCCTTCCGATCCCGCGGGTGTACAAGGACACGATCCAGCTGTTTGCGCAGAGCGGCACCGGGTACACTCCCACGCTCGTGGTGGGCTACGGCGGCCTGTCGGGGGAGTACTACTGGTACCAGCACACCAACGTCTGGGAGCACGAGCGGCTGCTGCGCTTCACCCCCCGCGAGGTTGTCGACGCGCGGTCCCGCCGCCGGACGATGGCGCCGGATGAGGATTTCAACCACGTCCTGACTGCCCGTGGAGCGAAGGCCATTTCGGATGCCGGCGGCATGGTGCTGCTCGGGGCGCACGGGCAGCTCCAGGGGCTTGCCGCGCACTGGGAGCTGTGGATGCTGGAGCAGGGAGGCATGACGCCGATGGAGGCGCTGCGGGCCGCAACGATCGACGGGGCGCGCTACCTCGGGCTCGACGGCGACATCGGGTCCATCGAGCAGGGGAAGCTCGCCGACCTCGTCGTGCTCGAGCGCAACCCGCTCGAGAACATCCGGCACTCGGAATCGGTGGCGATGGTGATGTTGAACGGGCGGCTATACGATGCCGCCACGCTGAACGAGGTCGGCAATCACCCGAGGACCCGGCGTCCGTTCTGGTTCGAGACGGCGGAAATGGGCGCGAGGTAGCAGGACATGACGACAGGAGTGCCGGTCGCGGTCATCAACAGCAACGAGGACACCGTGGAGATGCTCCGCGCGTGCCTGCAGCAGAACGGCTTCACGGCGGTCGTCACCGGGCACGTGGCGGACATCAAGCGGGGCACGACCGACCTCCTGCAGTTCCTCGAGATGCACGATCCACAGGTATTCCTCTGGGACATCAGCCTCCCGTACGAGGAAAACTGGCGCTTCGTGCACATGCTCATGGGGCATGAGCAGATGCAGGGCCGCCGGTTCGTGCTGACGACGACGAACAAGCGGGCGCTCGACGCGCTTGTGGGGCCGACCGACACGATCGAGATCGTGGGGAAGCCGTACGATCTGGAGGTGATCGTGCGGTCGGTCAAGCGGGCGGCCGGGGTGGAGCCGGAGGGGGAGCAGGCCACCGAGCGCTGAGCGCGGCTGGCCGGACGGCCCGGGTCTGATTACCGGCTGCTGAAGCGGCGGCGCGGCAAGTGGCCGAGTGCGCTTGCCGCCGGTTCAGGTGCTCGATATAATGAGGGATTCCTTCGCCCCGTTTGGGGCGTGCGGGGGCTCCCCCGCCGGCGGGGCGTGTGCCCGCGTGATCCGCTCCTACTGGGAGGTCGTTCAACGGTAGGACACGTGGCTCTGGACCACGTTATCGGGGTTCGAATCCCTGCCTCCCAGCCAATCTTAACCCTGATGTGACAAAAATTCAGGCCGTGTCGACAGTTTGAAATTGAAAAAGGCCTTCCGTTGTGGTTGAAGAGAGGTGCCAACCAACCCTTCACGCCATCAACGAAAGGCCACCGGACGTGAGA
>JACCXG010000088.1 GCA_013697225.1 Acidobacteriota bacterium | reverse complement strand
GACGAGGAGGACGCCCTGCCCCGCCGGCGGCGCGGCAATGCCTGAGGGGGACACGATCTTCCGCGCGGCGCGCACGCTGCACCGCGCGCTTGCCGGGAAGCCGGTCGTGCGCTTCGAGTCCGTCTTCCCCGCCCTTACCCGGGTCCACGTCGACACCCCTCTCACACACCGCACGATCGAGAGCGTGTCCGCGGCGGGCAAGCATCTGCTCATGCGGTTTTCCGGCGGGCTCGTCCTCCGGACCCACATGCGCATGAATGGCAGCTGGCACATCTACCGTCCCGGGGAACGCTGGCAGCGCGCGCGGGGGGACATGCGCGTCCTGCTCGCTACCGCGGACTTCGAAGCGGTGGGCTTCAACGTCCCGGTGGCCGAGTTCATCACCGCCCGCAGCATCGAGCGGCATCAGGAACTGCGGCGGCTCGGTCCCGACGTGCTCGGCACGACGTTCGACGAACGCGGGGCGCTGGGCCGGATGCGCGGCCAGGGCACCCGCGCCATCGGCGAGGTGCTCCTGAACCAGTCGGTCATGGCGGGAATCGGCAACGTGTACAAGTCTGAAATCCTGTTCATGTGCCGCATGCATCCGTTCGCGGCAACCGACAGCCTCGAGGACGAAGCGCTGCTTCGCCTGATCGCGACGAGCCGCCGCATCCTTCTCGCCAACGTCCACACAACGTTGTCACCGATGACAACGTACACCGGGTTCCGGCGGACGACCGGGCGTGACAGCCCGCAGGAGCGGCTGTGGGTGTACGGGCGGGCAGGACGGCCCTGCCGCCAGTGCGGGACGCCGATCGTCATCGACAAGCGAGGGCCTGCCGCCCGCCTCACCTACTGGTGTCCGGGCTGCCAGGGGGCTGGTTGAGGGCAAGGGACAAAAAGACAAAGGGAGAAGGGAGAAGGGAGAAGGGAGAAGGGAGAACGATGTGCTCGTCGCAATCTGGACCGCATTAGTCGTGGGTGCCGCAGCGTCGGCGGCAGCCCTGTATGGGCACTACAAGGTTCTGCCGGGATGGCTGACGGGGCCGGAGATCTGCCGGCTCGAGGAGGGCGGGTGTGCCGTGTTGTTCAGGAGCCCGCGTGCACGGCTGCTGGGGGTTCCCAACGCGGCGCTCGGCCTGGGCCTCTACGCGCTGCTTGCCGCCGGTCTCGTCATGGCAGCCAATCCGTTCTGGCTCTTCCTGCTCACGGTGCCGGCAATTGCGATGAGCGCGTTCCTGGGGTACAGCCTGCTGGCAAACAACCGGCAATGCCGCATCTGCTGGGCGGGACACATTGCCAATGCGGTGCTGTGCGTGGCGCTCGCCTGGATCGCCGTGTAATCGATTGCGGGGCACGCTGGCCCCGCAGCGGCTCAGACGCGGTTCCGCAGCATCAGCTCGCGCGGGTGGGGCTCCAGGTAGGTCTGCCCCGCCAGATAGGCGAGCTTGTGCACCCGCACGTAGTGTCGGATCAGCGTCAGCGGGACCACCAGCGGCACGAGCCCCTTCCGGTATTCGTCGATGCAGGCCAGCAGCTCGTGTTTCGAGTCGGCATCCAAAAGCGTCTTCAGGTGTCCGACCATGTGCATGAGCACGTTGGTATGCCGGCGGGTCGTCGCCAGGCACGCCATCGTTCCCATGAAGCCGCTCTCGTAGTCTTCACGCACGGTGGCGCGGGGGAGCTTCGCGGCGGAAGCCACGAGCCGGCCGAGCTCGTTGTACGCCACGGTGGAATGCGAGAGGAGCGACATCTTGTGCGCGGTGTGGAACGCCACGAGCCCCCCGGTCGTCCAGCGGCCGCCGAAGAACGTCCGGAGCCGCTGATACGCGAACACGCGCTCGATGAAGTTCTCGCGCAGCCGCGGGTCGGACAGCCGGCCTTCCTCCTCCACCGGAAGATGGGGAAAGCGCTCAAGCAGCGCGTCTGCAAACAAGCCGCGGCCGTTCCGCTGCGACACAGCGCCGCCGTAAACCTTCACGCGCTCCATCCCGCAGCTCGGCGAATCCTTCTTCAGGACGTACCCCGACAGGTTCTCCCGCGCGAGCTCCTCCACACGCGTCCGCGACCAGCGCTGCATCGACGCCGTATGGTCGATCCCGGAGCGTGTCGTCACCATCCGAACGCCGGTCTCACCCTCGCGCACGAGCCTGAGCGTTTCACGCGGCGTGCCCATGCCCACTTCGACTTCAGGGCAGACCTGCACCCACACCACGTATGGGGCCAGCGTGTCGGTCAGGAACGGATCGCGCTTGTGGCCGCCGTCGAACCGCACCTCCTCACCAAGCAGGCAGGCGGAAATCCCGATGCGCGGCGGTTCGCCGGCAGGGAACCGCGGTGCCCCGTCGGGAGTGCCCGGCGAGGTAGTTCCGGCGGGGGTCATGGGAGGACCGCCGTCACCATGATCTCGACGAGTCCGTCGCCGACGACCAACGGCGTGACGACTGTCGTACGGGCCGGATAGTCGGGCCCGAAGAGCTCACCGAACGGCTCGTTCATCGCGGCATACCCGGATGTGGACGTCAGGAAGACCGTCGCGTCGACCACGTCCGCCGCCGACGCCCCCGCCGTCTCGAGCGTGCCCCTGATCCGGGCAAGGGTCTCGCGCGTCTGGGCGCCGACATCTCCGGCAGTCTCGGGGGTGTTGCCCAGGACACCGGACAGGTACAGCCGCTTCCCGGCCCTGATCGCCGGGCTCAACGGAATGCCTGCCGGTGCCGTTCCGACCGGCTCTCTCGAGGCAGACGAGGCCGTGAAGGTCATCTCCACGAGAAAAGGAGGGGCGGCAAGCCCTGCGACGACGGTCGCACGTGTCGGCGGCGCCCCGTCGAAGAACTCTTTGTAGACCGCGTTCATCGCGGGAAAATTTGCCCGCTGCGTCAGGTAGACCCGTGAAGACACCACGTTGGCGAACGTCATGCCCGCCGCCTCGAGGAGCTCGGAGGCGTTCCGCATGACGGCCCGCGTCTGCGCGCCGATGTCACCATCGGTGACAGTGTTGTCGCGCCCGTAGCGCGGAACGAGACCGGAAAGGAAGAGAGTGTCGCCGGTCCTGATCCCGTAGCTGTACGGGCTCTGCGCCGGAAGCCAGCCGTCCGGATGCACGACGAGCCGCTCGCCGCCGCGGGGAACCGCGATCATCGAGATCTCTACCAGAGCCCCCGGGGTGACCAGCTCGGTGATCACCGTCGTCCGTGTCGGCGGATTCGATGGCCAGTACGCGCGGTAAGCGTCGTTCATCTCGCCGAAATCGGAGGCGGAGGTGAGATAGACCATCACCGAAACGACCTCGTCGAGGCTCGAGCCGGCGGCTTCGAGGAGACCGCGCATCCTCTCCAGCACGCTTGTGGTCTGAACGCCGACTCCTCCTGCCACAGGGGTCCCGCCTTCACTCTCCGCGGTGGTTCCCGAGAGATACACGAGGTCACCCGCGCGCACGGCGGCACTGGTGGGGCCGGCGTTCCGGCCGGTGCTGACAATCTGCTTCATGGAGTTGTCCGGAGGCATAAAAAGGGGAACTGGAGCCCGCCGGGGGCGTTCTGAGGCATTGTAGTTCGGCCGGCAGCCGGGGCGCCCCCGCGGTAGAATCTCCTGTTCCTTTTTGGAGGGTCCCCGATGAATCGAGTACTCAAGACGTGTGCGCTCGTCCTGCCGCTCCTGGTGCTCTGCGCCACTCCCGCGGCGGCTGATGTGAAGACCCGCGACCGGACGCAGGTGAAGCTCGAAGGCTTCCTGGGCAGGATGATGGGAATGTTCGGCGGCAAGGGTGCCCGCGAGGGGATCGTGACGACCAATGCGGTCAGCGGCGACCGCAAGGCGGAGATGGGAGACGCGAACGGCCGCATCGTGGACCTGCGGGAAGAGAAGGTGTACGAGCTGGATCTGAAGCGGAAGACCTATCAGGTCACCACCTTCGACGAGCTCCGCCGCCGGATGCGGGAGGCGCAGGAGAAGGCCGCACGCGAGGCGTCCAAGGAAGAGCGCGAGGAGCAGCGTGAGCAGGCGGAACAGGCCGCCGCGGAACTGGAAGTCGACTTCGACGTGAAGGAGACCGGCCAGACGAAGACGCTCGCCGGGCACAGCACGCGGGAGGTCGTCATGACGGTGGCGGTCCGCCCGAAGGGGCGCACGCTCGAGGAAGGCGGCGGCCTGGTGATGACGTCGAACACGTGGCTTGCGCCGGTGATCCCCCAGATGCAGGAGATCGCCGAGTTCGAGATGCGCTACTGGAAGGCCATTGCGCCGGAGACCGCCGGCATGTCTGCCGAGATGATGGCAACGGTAATGGCGATGTACCCGTTGCTGAAGCCCGCAATGGAGCGCCTGAAGACCGAGAGCAGCAAGCTGGAGGGAACGCCGCTCGCGACGACAAGCGTGTTCGAGGCGGTGAAGAGTAAGGAACAGGCGGCCCAGCAGTCGCAGGCGAAGGGCGGCGGCGGCCTGAGCGGCAGGCTGGCCAGCCGGATCATGCGCAAGGAGGAACAGCCGCGCGCCACGATCTTCACGGTGAGCCACGAGACGCTGGAAGTCACGCCAAGCGTGGCGGAGGCGGACCTTCAGATTCCCGCGGATTTCAAGGAGCGGAAGTAGCGGTGACGTGCGGCGGCAGATAGATCGTGAACGTGGTGCCCCGGCGCTCCTCGCTCTCGACGTAGATGCCGCCGCCGCTCTGCTTCACGATCCCGTAAACGGTGGCAAGACCCAGGCCCGTCCCCTGGCCCTGTTCTTTCGTTGTGAAGAACGGTTCGAAGATCTGCCCGCGGACGCTCGCCGGGATGCCCAGGCCTGAGTCGCTCACCAGCAGGCAGACGTAATCTCCGGGCCCGAGCCCGGGGAGTGTTTCCGCGGCCGCTTCTGACACGGACCGGTTCTCCGTGCGGATCACAAGAGACCCTCCCTCCGGCATCGCATCACGGGCATTCGCGCCAAGGTTCATCAGCACCTGCTCGATCTGCCCCTTGTCGGCGCGGACGGGCCACAGGCCGGGTGCCGGGTCGAAGGTGATCGTGACGTCGGCCCCGACCAGCCGGTCGATCATGCGCTGCACCTGGTCCACGACGGCATTCAGATCGAGCACCTGGGGTTGCAGCATCTGCTGCCGGCTGAACGCGAGCAACTGTCGCGTGAGGGCAGCGGCCCGTTCCGCCGACCGCCGGATCTCCTCGACGTCGGAACGGCGCGGATCGTCCGGGTCGAAGTCCTCCAGCAGCAGATCCGCATAGCCGTAGATGGCGGTGAGCACGTTGTTGAAGTCGTGCGCGATGCCGCCGGCGAGCCGCCCGACCGCCTCCATCTTGTGCACCTGACGCAGCTTGGCCTCCGCTGCCCGCAGTTCTTCCTCCGCGCGCGCGCGTTCCGTCACGTCGCGGGCGTTCACGATCACCCCGGCTTGGGGATCGTCGTTCATCCGCCTGCCGACCGCTTCGATGACCCGCCAGCTCCCGTCGTTGTGCCGCAGGCGGAACTGCACTATCGTGCTCTCCCCCAGCGGCGTAGCGCGGAGGATGGCCCCCGTCCGCTCGCGATCCTCCGGATGCACGATGTCGAGCACGTTGACGTCGGCGAAGCCTTCGGC